>DATAQH010000180.1:0-4028 GCA_036264815.1 Candidatus Cybelea sp. | reverse complement strand
CGCTTGCCCCCTACGTCTTACCGCGGCTGCTGGCACGTAGTTAGCCGGGGCTTCCTCCAAGGGTACCGTCAATATCGTCCCCTTCGACAGTGGTTTACGACCCGAAGGCCTTCTTCCCACACGCGGCGTCGCTCCGTCAGGGTTGCCCCCATTGCGGAAAATTCCTCACTGCTGCCTCCCGTAGGAGTCTGGACCGTGTCTCAGTTCCAGTGTGGCTGGTCGCTCTCTCAAGCCAGCTACCCATCGGAGTCTTGGTAGGCCATTACCCCACCAACTAACTAATGGGACGCAGTCCCCTCTTTATGCGGATTGCTCCTTTCATCGTCCAGAGATGCCTCAAAACGATCGTATGCGGTATTAGCTAACCTTTCGGCTAGTTATCCCCCACATAAAGGTAGGTTGACCACGTGTTACTCACCCGTCTGCCACTGGGTATTGCTACCCCGTTCGACTTGCATGTGTTAGGCACGCCGCCAGCGTTAGTCCTGAGCCAGGATCAAACTCTCCATAAAAAACTTTATGAAGCCTTTGATGAAGGCTCTATACTCTATAAGTTATTGTACGAAATCTCGCGACTCAAAAGACATTGCCAGTTGACGTTGTCTTAAAGACGTCGGAGACCCACAGACTTATGCGCTTGCTGTACTGTTCAGTTTTCAAGGAGCGTATTAAAACCGCGGTAACCCCCAGAGCGTATCAGCCGACCAGGTTGGCGCCGAACGCCTCTGAAGACCGCGGGAACTGCCCCCGGCCGACGTGAGTCGGTTTTGGGGCCGACGGCTATCATATCGCCGCCGTATCGGCGTGTCAAGGAAACACGCCATGTAGTTTCACAGACCCCCCGGACGGCCGATTGGTTGCACCGCGCTCGAACTTTTTTTGGCGGCGTCACGACGCCGCCGCTCGGACGCTATATTTTCGGACGCTATATAAGAGGAAAGGCGCCGATGCTCTTCGACCACGTCGACCTCCGGGTTTCAAGCCTCGCGAAGGCTCGCGTCCTGTACGACGCGCTGCTCCCGGCGATGGGATTCGCTCACATCTCCGAGGATGCGAACTCGGTTTGCTACTACCGTCGGGGGGAAGAGCGCTCCAATGCCTTTTTCGGGATCATTGCCGATCCGGCGCACCGCCCCAACGACAGCCGGATCGCCCTGTGGGGAGCGAGCCGCGAAGAGGTGGACCGTCTTGGCGCGATCGCGCAAACCGCCGGCGCCCGGGCCTTCGAGCCCCCGCACGTCTGCGAGGAGTATACCCCGTTTTACTACGCGACGTTCTTCGAAGACGCTGCCGGCAACAAGCTCGAGGTCTGTTTCCGCGACCTAGGCTAGTACGCTAGACCTTGCGCGAGATGGTCTTTCCCTGCATAAAGAGCAGCAGGTAATCGTTTCCGCCGGCTTTGCTGTCGGTGCCCGACATGTTAAAGCCGCCGAACGGGTGCACCCCGACCAGCGCCCCCGTGCTCTTCCGGTTGAAATACAGGTTGCCGACGTAGAAGTCGCCTCTCGCCCGCTCTATCTTGGCCTCATCGCTCGTGTAGAGCGAGCCGGTCAAACCGAACTCGGTATTATTGGCGATAGCCATCGCGTCGTCGAAGTCCTTGGCCTTAATGACCGCGAGCACCGGGCCGAAGATCTCTTCCTGAGCGATCGTCGCGTCGGGGGCGACGTCGGCGATGACCGTCGGCTCCAAAAAGTAGCCACTCTCGCCGACGCGCTTGCCGCCCGTGATCAGGCGGCCTTCGCTCTGCCCTTTGTCGATATAGCGCATGATCGAGCGCAGCGCCGCCTCATTGACGACGGGGCCCATATAGTTCTCCGGGTTCTCCGGATCGCCGACCGTGATCTGCGCGACGCGGCGCTTTAGACGCGCGACGAACTCGTCATAAATCGGTTCCTCGACGATCGCGCGCGAGCATGCGGAGCACTTTTGGCCCTGGAACCCAAAGGCAGAGACCGCGACGCTCTCGACCGCGGCGTCGAGGTCGGCATCGGCGCAGACGACGATCGAGTCCTTACCGCCCATCTCGGCGACGACCCGCTTGATCCACTTCTGCCCGGACTGCGGCTTGGCCGCGAGCTCGTTGATTCGCAGCCCGACCTCTTTCGATCCGGTAAACGAGATGAAGCGGACCAGCGGATGCGTTACGATCAGGTCGCCGATCTCACTCCCGGAACCGGGAATGAAGTTCACGACGCCGGGCGGCACGCCGACCTCCGCCAGCAGATCGACGAACCAAGCCGCGATGATCGCGGCGTCGCTGGACGGCTTTAGGACGACGGTATTCCCCGCAACGATCGCCGCGCCGGTCATTCCCATCATGATCGCGCCGGCGAAATTCCAAGGCGGGATGACCGCCCCGACACCGAGCGGGATATAAACGAACTCGTTACGCTCGCCTGCTAGGGGGACGACGGGTTGAGGCTCCCCGTACCGCAGGGCTTCGCGGGCGTAGTACTCGAGGAAATCGATTGCCTCGGCGATGTCGCCGTCGGCCTCGGGCCAACTCTTCCCGACTTCGTAGACCAGCAGCGCGTCGTATTCGAGACGGCGCCTACGCAGCAGCTCGGCCGCCTTGAAAAGGTAGGAGGCTCGTTGGGCCAGCGTGTGCCGCTTCCAGGATTCGAAGGCGCGAGCTGCCGCGTCGATCGCGGCGTTGGCCTCCGCCTGCGAGGCCGAACTGACGACTCCGACCACTTGCGACGGATCGGCTGGGTTGAGCGACCGAATCTTCTTCCCGGTCTCGATGCGCTCGCCATTGATGACGAGCGGGTACTCGGCCCCGAGCCGCGCCTTTACCGTCGTCAGGGCGGCTTTCATCGCCTCGCGGTCGGCGGGATCCTTGAAATCTTTGACGCGTTCGTTGGTAAAAGGCCCGATTTCGCCGAGCGGCTTCTCTGCGCTGGTGGTCATATCGCTATCATACACGTCACGGCTCGCCGGCCCTTGCTGCTTCTCGCCCACGCAGGGCGGCGACCAGCGCTCGGGGATCGCCGGCGTGCATCAGTGCTTCTCCGATCAAGAACCCGTGGGCCCCGGCCGAACGGAGGCGCGCAACGTCCGAAGCGTCGCGCATGCCGCTCTCGCTGATCGTGAAAATCTCGGGGGGAACCTTGGGCAGGAGGTGCTCGCTTACGGCGAGATCGGTCTCGAGGGTGCGGAGGTTCCGGTTGTTGATGCCCAGCAGCCGGGCGCCCGCTGCGACCGCCCGCAGCAGATCGGGCTCGTCATGCACCTCAACGAGAACGTCGAGCGCGTATTCGCGCGCTTCCGCCATCGACTCGGCGAGCGCGGCGTCGTCGAGGCCCGCGACGATCAGCAGAACGCAATCGGCTCCGTACGCTGCCGACTGCGCGATCTGATAACGCGTCCACATGAAATCCTTGCGCAACAGCGGCCGGCTCGTCGCCGCCCGGACCAGCTCGAGGTACGCGAGATCGCCCAGAAAGTGATCGCGCTCGGTCAAGACGCTGATCGCATCGCAGGCCGCTTCGTCGTAGCCGCGCGCGATCGCGACCGGATCGAAGCTGCGCGCGATGAGGCCGGCCGAGGGTGAGGCGCGCTTGATCTCCGCGATGATTGCATCGCCCTCGGCACGCCGGAGTGCCTCTAGAAATCCACGCCGCTGCGACGTCCGTTCGAGCGCCTTGGCACGTACCGTCTCGTATGATTCGCGGGCTTGCTCTTGCTCGAGCGACGCAGCCTTAGCCGCAAAGATCTTGGCGAGCATGTCGGTCATCGTTGAAAGCGTATTTCTAGGGTCTAAGTAGATCTTTACGTGGGCGTCGGACTCGGCGAGGGGGTCGGCGTCGGCGCGACGGCCGGCCCAACGGTTACCGTCGACCCGGTGGCGCTCTTGGCGATCGTCACGTTCTTTCCGCTCGCGCCGGCGGCAAAAACGATCCTGTGGTTGTACTGACTGTTACGGTTCGCTTGCTGCTGATTGGGATTCCAGATATCGTCGAGCGCGTAGATCGTCTCGGAACGGCGGCTGACGTCGATCTCGGTAATGTGCGCGCCGATGAAGA
>DATAQH010000132.1:0-4750 GCA_036264815.1 Candidatus Cybelea sp. | reverse complement strand
GAGCACGTAGTTCTTCCCTAAGTAGAAGTATGGCTTCGTTTCGTCGTGCGGGACGTAGCTGTAGGCCGGGTTGGAGTGCGGGCACGGGGGCTCGGCGCGATGTCCGCATCCCGCGTACTCGTTATCGAAACCGTCCATCTTGCAGCCCGTGCCGGGATAGCTTCCCGTTCCGTCGCAGGCGGCGAGAAAGCCGGCGAAGCTGTGATCGATATCCCATATCGTTTCGAGGCCGATCGGTTTGAGCTCGATCTTCTTCCCGTGCGTATCGTAACCGTACGACGCCGTGTGCGCGCCGGGAAATCCGTAGAACAAATT
This sequence comes from Candidatus Cybelea sp., assembly GCA_036264815.1. Classification (GTDB taxonomy): domain Bacteria; phylum Vulcanimicrobiota; class Vulcanimicrobiia; order Vulcanimicrobiales; family Vulcanimicrobiaceae; genus Cybelea. The sequence goes on along the minus strand of DATAQH010000132.1, from coordinate 4,435 downwards.
ATTGAAGCTGCGGTTCTCCTGAATGATGATCACGATGTGCTTGATCTTGCCGTTGGACGCATCGCGATGCGATTGGAGCACCGAATCGGAGAGACCGGGCAGAGCTGGGCCGGCTGGGGCGGCCCGACCGCCGCACGCGCCAAGGGCGCACGCGACGATCGCGACCGGCAGCAGCCGCAGGGCGGCTGAAATGGACATCGACGCCTTTCCGTTAGTCGCTGTCGGGCGCGCGATGGTCCGGCGGTTGATGCATGAACCAGTTGATATCGTGCTCCGAAGGTATCATCTGGAACTTCCGCGGCGGCTTACCGAAGTTGAACGCATCTGTGGGCGAGTTCGCACGCGTATCGCTCTGCGAAAGACGCGGCAAGCCGAACGTATCTTCGACGAACTTCAGGATGCTGCCGTGCTCGAAGGCGGTGTGGTCGACCTTTCCCTTCTTTGCGTAGGAGGAGACGATCAGCATCGGAAGGCGCAGGCCGAGCCCGTCGTAGTCGACCATCTTCGGGGCCTTGGGATCGAACCAGCCGCCGTAGTCATCCCAGAAGATGAAAATCGCGGTGCTGTTCCAGTACTGCGACTGGCCGATCGCATTGACGAGGGAAGCGACCCACGCGGGACCGGTCTTCCCACCACAACCCGCGTGATCGGAGTTTTCGCAGGTCGGCGTAACCCAGCTCAGAGCGCGAAGTTTACCGTTTTGGACGTCGTTGAAGAAGTTCGTCTGGGGCGAGATGACGTCTTTGCTCCAGTCGGGTCCGTTATAGATATGATTGATGTTCTGGTAGGCGCTCCAGATGCCGCCGTCACCGTACCAGGTCGAGGCGTAGTAGGCCCAAGAGAGCCCGGCGGTATCCATCTCGTCGCCCAGCGTCTGGTTGTCCCAGCACATATTGATATTCGAACCGTACTGGCGTTCTTGCGTCAGCGTGCCGATGACGTCCCCGTATTTCACGCCGGGGCAGCCCCAGTCGTTCGACGGGTAGTTCACCGCCGAGCTCGCTTGGCCCGCGATGATGTACTGGTGCGAGATGAAGCTGCTCGCATCGACGTTTGACGCGTACATCTCGTCGGCCAGAACGTAGTGCTTGCCCAGGAAGAAATAGGGCTTCGTCTCGGTGTGCGGGACGTAGCTATACGGCGGGTTGGCGTTGGGGCAATTGTTCCCGCATCCGACGTACTCGTTGTCGAAGCCGTTCATCTGACAATCAGTGCCCGGGTAACTGCCGGTACCGTTGCAAGCCTGCAGGAACGAGCCGAAACTGTGATCGATATCCCAGCTCGTCTCCAGTCCGATCGGCTGAAGCTGGATCTTGTTTCCATGCTCGTCGTAACCGAAAGAGGCGGTGTGAGCCCCCGGGAAGCCATAGAAGAGATTGTTAAAGCTTCGGTTTTCTTGAACGATAATAACGATGTGCTGGATCTTGCCGCTCGATGCGGCGCGGTGGACCCGCAGCGCGGGGCTCTGGAGCGAAACGCCGGGAAGTACCGGGGCGCCGCCGCTGCCGGCGCTGCCGCCACTGCTGCACGCGCACAGCGCGAGAGCGATGGCCGCGATCGGCGCGAACCGGATCGTGATGGGGATTCGCATCAACGTTCTCCTTTTTTATTCGCTGTCGACCGGACGCCGGTCGATCGGTTGGTGTTTGAAGTAGTCGATCCCGTGCACCGACGGCACGGCCTCTGACGTACGGGCTGGTTTGTTAAAATCGAAAGGCGGCGATCGGGGTGTCGTCCCACGACTGCGGTGACCGATTGCGTTGACGAGCGAGGCGACCCGGAAGGCTCCGCTATCGCCCCAGCGCTTCGCGTAACCGGAGTTCTCGCGGGTGGGCGCGATCGGGCTGGGCGCGCGTAGCCTGCCGTTCGAGACGCCGTTGAAGAACGCGGTTTGCGGCGAGATGACGTGCTTGCTCCAGTCGGGCCCGTTGCAGATGTGACTGATGTTCTGGTACCCGCTGCGGATTCCGCCGTCGTCCACCACCAATACGAGCGTCACTGGCTATCGGGGATCCGAAGATCGAGCGGTTGGTGCTTGAAGTAGTCCACTCCGTGCTCCGACGGTACCGGTACGAACTTGCGGGGCGGCTGATTGAAGTCGAAAGCGTCGTCCTCCGGCGAGCGCGCGCGCTTGTCGCTGGCAGCCAATTGCGCCAAGCCGAACGTGTTCTCGACGAACTTCAAGATGCTTCCGTGTTCGTAATGGACGTGAGAAACGTGGCCGTCCTTGGCGTACGGCGAGACGATCAGCAGCGGGATCCGCAGCCCCAACCCGTCATAATCTTTAAATGCCGGCGCCTTCGGATCGTACCAGCCGCCGTAGTCGTCCCAGAAAATAAAGATCGCCGACGAATCCCAATATTTCGACTCACCGACGGCGTTGACGAGCGACGCCACCCACGAGGGGCCGGTCTTGCTGTCGCAGCCGGCGTGATCGGAGTTAGCGCAGGTTGGCGTAATCCAGCTCAAATCCCGCAGCTTTCCCTGCGAGACGTCGTCGAAGAACTTGGTCTGCGGCGAAATGACGTCTTTGCGCCAATCGGGTCCGTTGTAGATGTGATTGATGTTCTGGTAGGCGCTCCAGAGGTCGCCGTCCGAATCGATCGCGGATGCATAAAACGCCCACGAGAGGCCGGCATCGTCCATTTCATCGCCGATCGTCGTCGTATCCCAGCACACTGGGATGTACGAACCGAACTGGCGCTGCTTGGTGAGGGTCTGGATATAGTCACCGCCCCCGCCCGAGCAGCCCCACTGGAAGTACGGATAGTTTACTGCCGCTTCCGATTGGGCGGCGATGATGTATTGGTGCGAAATGAAGCTGCTAGCGTCGAAGTTCGAGGCGTACATCTCGTCGGCGAGCACGTAGTGCTCCCCGAGAAAAAAGTAAGGCTTCGTTTGGTCGTGCGGCACGTAGCTGTACGGCGGATTTTGGTTCGGGCAGTGCGGCTCGCTGCTGTACTGCCCGCAGTAGTACTCTTCCCGGTTGAAGCCGTTCATCCGGCAGTCCGTGCCCGGATAGTTTCCCGCTCCGTTGCAGGCCGCATAGAACGAATACGAACTGTGATCGAGATCCCACTTCGTATCGAGCCCGACCGGTTGGAGCTCGATCTTCTCGTTCTTCGAGTTGTATCCGTACGTCGTCGTGTCGGCTCCGGGAAATCCATAGAAAAGATTGTTCAAGCTGCGGTTCTCTTGAACGATGACAACGATGTGGCGAATCTTCGCGCTAGGCGCGTGGCCCCCGACGGCATCGACGAAGACGCGAGCACCCTGCTGCGACGGGGCGAAGACACCGCTTCCGCACGCGGCCAGAAATGGCACGACGAAGGCGCCGACGTACCCACGTCGCAGCCACGTGCTACTTCGCATCGGGAAAAGGATGGCTCGTTTTCTGATGCTTGAAGAGGTCGATGCCGAAGGGCGTCTCTGCCGGAACAAACCGCATGCGCGCTCCTCCTTCATGCAGCGGGTAACCCGGGCAACTCAATACGACGCCTGCGACAAAACTCCCAGGAATCGTCCAATGCGCAAGATGATGACGTGCGTTAACTTTTAGGAAGATGAAAGCGCATGCGCACGTTCGTCCCATTCGCGGTGTCGATTCGAATCTGCGGCGTGACCGCGCGAATGATGCGCAATCCGAATCCGCGGCCGGGAAGGCGTTCGCGCTGGATAAACGAGCCGCGATCGGAGACGTCGACGGCCAGCTTTCCGCGAGCGATCCGCGCGTGCAGCTCCACGTAGGAAGCAGGCCCGGCATCGCTTGGATATGCGTGCTCGACCGCATTGGCCAATGCTTCGCCGGCCGCGGTGGTGACGTCGTCGACGCATTTCCCGTCAAAGCCGATCGCTTCGAGAAACGCGCGCAAGGCGTGGCGGATCGGAGCAACCGAGCGTGACTGCGCGGGACATCGCAGCCGGAGCCGCGGCGCAACGTTCACGGATTAACGCGCTCGTTTAGGTAGGCAAGGGCATCGTTGCGATCTTCGAATATCTCAAACGCGCCGGCGAGCCCCGCGTACTGCACGAGCCTTGCGAATTGGCGGGTTCGTATCACGACCGCGAGCGGGATCCGATCGCGTTGCGCCGTGACGCAAAAGCGAAGCAGCTCGGTCAGAGCCGTCGAATCGGCGTAGGTTACCTCCGAGAGGTCGACGAGTACCGCGGCCGCTCCCTCGGGCAGAGTAAATGCATCGCGTATCTCGCGCTTGCGGCTGATCTCGAGCTCGCCGCTGAGCCGAACCGTCTCGATCGAGCCACTCATGCGACCCACCCGACGCTCGAGCCCGAGTCCTCGCCGAACCGGATCGTGAGAATCGCGACGTCGTCGACGATTCTACGGTTGGAAAAGATCGAGGCGGAGATCATCGCCGCCGCGTTGTGCGCGGGCCAAGCCGCGGCCGCTTCGACCGCCTGCAGCAACAGCGCCTCG
>DATAQH010000115.1:0-21866 GCA_036264815.1 Candidatus Cybelea sp. | reverse complement strand
CGGGCGGATGTCGTATACGGCCGCCGCGCGCAGCCCGCTGCCGGTGAGCAGCTCCGCGACGGTGCGCGCGACGTTAGCCGAGGCACTCGCCGAACCGATGATCGTATTGCCCTGCTCCGAGCTGCGGATGTGTCCGGGTGCGATCGTATGCGACGACTCCGTCGTGATTCCCAAGATTACGGGTACGGCGCCGCCGAGCGCCGTTTTGATCGCGTCCTCGTTGCCGACGCCGTTCTGCAGCGAGATGACGGGCGACGCCGGGTCGAGTTCGCCGGCAAAAGCACGCAAAGCGCGCAGCGTGTCGACCGCCTTGACGAAGAGAAAAAGCATGCGCGAACCGTAGAGATCGTGCGGCCGCGCCGCGATCGCCACCTGGCGGGCGGGTTCGTCGTTGACGCGCAAGCCGTTGCGCGCTACAGCTCGAGCGACCTCGTCGTTGTCGTCGAGCATCGTCACCTCGCAGCAGCCCGCCAGGTGGTAGCCGAAGAGCGTTCCCATAGCGCCCGCGCCGATAATCCCAATGCGCATCGTCACGCCTTTAGGTTCCCTCTAGAACTGGTACTGCACGCCGAACGTGTTGCGGCGCGACGCGTGCGTGATGTCACGCTGTCCGAAAAACAACTCCGCGCCCGGCGCGATGTGCAGGTTCCCATAGAGGTCGATCATCGGATACGTCAGATCGTAGATGCGCGTCTCGACCCCGAAGCCGTGGAGCGGCGCGTACGCGCCGCGAAGCCCGATCTGCGAGTACAGAACCCCGCCGCCGAACTCGAAATCACCCTTCTTCTGCTGCAGGAGGGCGTTCCACGTCGTGTTGTTGCCGATCGCGTTCGCGCCAAGCATCAGGTTGGTCGTCGAGTGCGGGAACAAGAGGAGGTTGATGTCGCCAAGCGGCCCTTGGCTGCTGGTCATCACGGGGTTGAGGCCCGGATTGTGCTGCGGCGAGAGGCCGCTCAAGCGAACCTGAATCGCGACGAGGCTGCGCGCCAACGATGCGAGTTTGCCCTGGAGATTCGCGCGCAGCTCCGGCGATACGCCGGTGTGGGCGGGTTGCGTCGTCGGAGCCGCACCCGGATACGGCGAGATGCTCGGCACCGTCAGCGGTGCCGGCGTCGCGTTCTCGTCGACCCCGTAGACGCTGCTCGTTCCACCGAGCTGCCCCAAGAGCGAGTTCGCCTTTTGCAGGACCGCGTCGAGGTTCGCGATCGTGCTGCGCATCTGCGCCTGCGTCTGAGGATCGCCGGTTACCGTGCGAAGATCTTTTGTGAGCGCGGCGAGCGTCGCGGTCGTCTCGGCGATGTTCGCAGTGGTCGCGAGGACGTTCTGCTTCAGCCGCGGGTCGGTGGCGAGTGACTGCAGCGCGGTCATCGACTTGTTGAGCGCGAGGGCGGTCGAGTTGAACTGATCGAGCAGGACGCCGACCTTCTTCGAGTCCGTCGTGGCAGCGCCGTTGAGCGTCTGCGAGAGCTCCACGATGTTCTGGCTCGCCGCGCCGAGGCTGCCCTGCAGGGTATCGCCGATCGCAGCGAGCTGCGTACGCGTCGTAATCGTCAAGGCATTTGCGTTATCGAGCGTCGACTGCAGCGTGTTGAGCAGCTTCGGCGTGCGCGCCTCGAGCAACGCCATAAGGCTGTTCAGACGCTTGATTTCGCCCTGGCCTTCCTGCAGCAGATCGCCGATGCTCACGCCGTTGGTCCCGCGCGGCTGCTGCGCGATCGGGAGCACCTCGCGCGGAAGCAGCGCGATCGGCGGAGGCTGGCGCGGCGGAATGATCACGAGCGCCGGGTTCCCCGTCAGCGGCGCTTGGATAAGGAACTTCGAGGCCGCCGGAACGTCGATGTCGTTCTTCATCGCGAGGATGACGTCGACGGTATTATCGGGTAGCAGCTGTACTTGATCGACCGAGCCCGCGTCGACGCCGCTAAAATAGACCTGCGCGCCGGTCGTCAGCCCGGCGGCAGATTGAAAGTGGACGCCGATTCGGTACCCGGTATGCCGCGTTCCAAAGTCGGTGATGAGATAGAAGACTCCGAAGAGTAGGAGCAACGCCACGAGCGTGAATGCACCGACCTGAGCCTGCTTGGTCATGCCGACCTATTTTCGCGTTGGCGCCAAAGAGCCTCGCAAATCCAGCGAAAGAGCGCCCGCTGCCCCGAAAGCATGGCGCCGAGCCCTTGACGGGATTTCGCGCGGCGAAAATCGCAGAAGGAAACGACCATGCGAAACAGACGTGACGGCCGCTCCGGCGGCAGCATCTCAGAACTCGTCGGCACGCCGGCCGATGCACAGCGTTTCACCGTCAACATCGCCGCTGAAGTCGCCGCAGAGCTGCGCAGCATCGCCGCAAAACATCGCGTCAGCGAATCCTCCGTCGTCGAGATTTCCTTGCGCCAGCTCTTTCGGCGCATCGCGCCGGCAACGATGGGCGGCTTCTTGCACGACCACGGTGCGTGCCTTCGCCGCCGGTAGGGGGAACCTTGGGCTCCTAGATCGGGATGGGCCCGGCTTCGGAACCCTGCAGAAACTGCTGAACGATCGGGTTCGAGGAGTTGCGGATGCGATCGGCGGTGTCGTACGCGATGATCGCGCCCTCAAAGAGCATCGCGATATAATCGGCCATCGCAAAGATCGACGGAAGGTCGTGTGAGATGACGACGGCCGTGCCGCTGAGCTTTGCCCGAAGCTTCAAAATCGTCTCGGTGATCAGCTTGCTGACGATCGGATCGAGCCCGGTCGTCGGCTCGTCGTAGAGGACGAGTTCGGGGCGGGTCACGATCGCACGGGCGAAACCGGCGCGCTTGAGCATCCCGCCGGAAAGCTCGGCCGGAAGATCGTCGTAAGCGTGCAAAAGGCCGACGCTATCGAGCGCGTCGAGAACCGTGCGCCGGATCTCCGAACGCGAGAGTTTCGAGTGTTCCTCGAGGGGCAGCGCCACGTTCTCCCCGACGGTTAGGCTATCGAGCAGCGCGGCGAACTGAAACGAGAAGCCGATCTTCTGCCGCAGCTGATTGAGTTTCTCTTCGGACATGTGGCAGAGGTCGTGGCCGAGCAGATAGACGTGACCCGTGTCGGGCGAAATCAAGCCATCGAGCAACCGCAGGATCGTCGACTTGCCGGCGCCCGAGAGGCCGATGATGCAGGTGATCGCGCCCTCCGCGATGTCGAGGCTGCAATTGCGCAGCACGATGCGTTCGCCGAAGGCGAGATCGACGTCGTCGATGCGGGCAAGAAGCTTCCGCTTTCCGTCGTTCATTTGTTGAAGAGCAGAAACGAGAGGACGAAGTTGGAGGCAAAGATCAGGATGATCGCAAGGACGACCGAAAAGGTCGTCGATTTGCCCACGCCCGCAGCGCCGCCGCGCGTCGAAAGCCCCTGATAGGCTCCGACCATCGCAATAATCGTGGCAAAGACGAACGTTTTTACCAGGCCTTTGATCACGTCGACGAAGCCGATCGATTCGCGGACCGACGCCATGAACGAATCGAAGGGAATATGCGCGTACTCCTGCGCGATCCAGGCACCCCCGAGAATCGAGACGACGTCGGCGAAGATCGTAAGCAGCGGCAGCATCAGCAGCAGCGCGAGCAATCGCGGTACGACGAGGAAGCGCGAGGGTTCCAGGACCATCGAGCGCAGCGCCTCGATCTGTTCTGTAACGACCATCGACCCCAGCTCCGCGGCAATGGCCGCGCCGACCCGGCCCGCGACGACCACGGCCGTCAGCATCGGTCCCAGTTCGCGCACCGAGGCGTAGGCGACCGCGCCGCCGACGAGATTCGAAAAGCCGTACGCGACGGCTTGCTGTGCCGATTCGAGCGAGATCACCATGCCGGTAAAGAGCGAGGTGAGAACGACGATCACCAGCGACTGCACGCCGAGCAGGGCGCACTGTGAGATCGTCTCCCCCACACGAATGCGCAGGCGGACGAGAAAGCCGGCAGATTCGGCGGACAGCAGCGTCAGGCCGCCGGTATATTCGAAAAAATCGTTGGTCGCGCGGCCGACGCGCGCCAGCAACCTCATGCGACGGAGCCTCGCACCGCGGCGAGCGCGTGCAGCAGCGCCTGCGTCGCCTCGATCCGTTTCACCGCGACGCCCCGCTCGGCGGTGTAGTTGAAGTGAATTTGATTCAGTCGCTCGAGCCGGCGGTCGACGTCGCGGAGATGCGCGCGCGCCTCGCGATCGAATCCTTCGAAATAATGCCGCACGGCCTGATAATAGGCGGCGCACGCGTCGTCATCGGGCTCGCCGCCGCTCAGCGCGGCTTCGATCGAGCGCTGCGCGTCGCGCATCACCCGATCGGTGATGTGGAACGCGCCGACCTGCGCGACGAGCCGTCGAAGCGCGCCGTCAACCGGCATGAACGTGCGCGTCCAGCGCCGCGCGCTGCACGTCGAAGAGCTCCCGAATTCCGCCCTCGGCAAGCGCGAGCAGCGCGTCGAGTTCCCGCCGGTCGAAGGGCCGCGCCTCCGCGGTCCCCTGGAGCTCGACGTATCGCCCGGCGTCGGTCATGAAGACGTTCATATCGACTAATGCCTGACTATCCTCGTCGTACGCGAGGTCGAGGAGCGGCGCGCCGCCCACGATGCCGACGCTGGTCGCGGCGACCATCCCCTGTAGCGGCCACTTTGCGCGATCGGCCGGATCGAAGCGCGTCCGCAATGCGAGCTCGAGCGCGACGTACGCGCCGGTGACGGCCGCCGTGCGGGTTCCGCCATCTGCCTGAAGGACGTCGCAGTCGAGCCAGAGCGTCCGCTCGCCGAGCTTTGCAGTGTCGGTCACGGCGCGCAGCGCGCGTCCGATGATCCGCTGGATCTCGTGCGTTCGCCCGCCGAGGCGCCCCTTGGCGGCCTCACGCTGGTTGCGCTCTTGGGTCGCGCGGGGAAGCATAGCGTACTCGGCCGTCACCCAGCCGAGACCGCGGCCCTTCATCCACATCGGCACGCGATCTTCGACCGACGCGGCGCAGAGCACTCGCGTATTCCCGAGGCTGATGAGCGCGCTGCCCTCGGCGTACTTCAGGAAACCGGGCTCGATCGAGACCGGTCGCAGCTCGTCGGACCGTCGCCGGTCGGCACGAAGCATTACTCGACGGTGACGGTCTTCGCCAGGTTGCGCGGCTGGTCGACGTCTTTGCCTTCGATGTCCGCGATGTGGTACGCCAGCAGCTGCAGCGGAATGACATTGACGATCGGGGAGAGGAGCTCGTCGACACGCGGCACCCAAAAGACGTGATCGGCGACGCTGCGGACCTCTTCGTCGCCGTAGTTGGCGACTGCGACGACCGGCGCTTCGCGCGCCTTCGATTCCATCAAATTTGAGAGCATCTTCTCACGGACGCGATCCTCGGTGACGATTCCGACCACGGGTACGGTCGAATCGAGCAGGGCGATTGGCCCGTGCTTCATCTCGCCGGCCGAGTAGCCCTCGGCGTGGATGTACGAGATCTCCTTGAGCTTGAGCGCACCTTCGAGCGCCGTCGGGAAGTTGACGAACCGCCCCAGGAACAGCACGCTCTGCGCCTTGCGCAGCTCGCGGGCGACGCGGCGGATCTCGTCCGAGGTGTTGAGCACGACGTCGACGGCCGCGGGTAAAAGTTTCGTGCCGTCGGCGATTTCCCGCAGGCGCGCCTGGTCGGCGGTGCCGCGCAACCGCGCGAGGTAGAGCGCGAAGAGCGTCAGCACGATCACCTGCGACACGTAGGTCTTCGTCGCCGCCACGCCGATCTCGGGACCCCCTCGCGTGTACAGCATTCCGTCGGCCAGACGCGTGAGGTGCGAACCAAGGACGTTACAGATCCCGAGCACGCCGCTTCCCGACTGCTGCGCGATCTTGACCGCCTCGATCGTATCGGCCGTCTCACCCGACTGCGACATCGCGATGACCAGCGTCGTCGGATCGATCACCGGGTCGCCGTAGCGAAACTCGCTGGCGAGTTCCATCTCGACGGGTAACCGGACGAGGGAGCGCAGCAGGTACATGCCGACGAGGCCGGCGTGATACGCGGTGCCGCAACCCGTGATCGCTATTTTGCTCAAGTGTCGAAGGCGCTCGGGGGCGAGGTTGGGGAGCTCTCCCTCCAGATGAACGTCGGCAAGCCCGTCGATCCGTCCGCTCATCGTCTCCTTGATCACCTGCGGCTGTTCGAAGATCTCCTTAAGCATGAAGTGTTTGAAGCCGCTCTTCTCCGCCGAGCCGGCGTCCCAGGTGATCGAAATGGGATCGCGCGTGACCCGTGCGCCGGAGTAGTCGGAGAGTGCGAACCCGTCGCGGCCGACCACGGCGATCTCTCCTTCGTGCAGCACGACCTCACGCCGGGTGTATGGCAGGATCGCCGGCGTATCCGACGCGACGTACATCTCGCCGTCGCCGATCCCCAAAATCAGCGGACTCGCCCCGTTGCGCGCAAAGACCAGATGCTCCGGATCGTCGCTCGAGATGACGCCGAGCGCGTAGGCTCCGCGAACCTCGCGCAGCGTGCGGCGAATCGCCTCTTCGAGGTTGCCGTCATAGTGCAGCTCGATAAGGTGCGCCAGTACTTCAGTATCGGTCTGGCTCTTAAAGGCGTGGCCGAGCTCGATCAGACGGGCTCGAAGCGCGGCGTAGTTTTCGATGATCCCGTTGTGAACGACGGCGATCTTGCCGCCGCAGTCCAGGTGCGGGTGGGCATTGGCGTCGGAGGGAGGCCCGTGTGTCGCCCAGCGGGTGTGGCCGATCCCGACGGCGCCCGAAAGAGACTCGCCGTTGCGCAGACGCTCCGCCAAGCGCGAGAGCTTGCCCTCGGCCTTGGAGCCGCAGAGATTCCCCTCGGCGTCGATAACGGCAATTCCGGCGCTATCGTAGCCGCGGTACTCCAGACGCCCCAGGGCGTCCAGAATGATCGGAACGCTATCGCGCTGACCGATATACCCGACGATCCCGCACACGCCGGTTTACTTGATTCCTTCCCTCGTGCGGCGGTACTCGATCTTCCCATCGGCGATTTCGTCGAGTGCGATCGAGACCGGCTTGTTGGGATTGATCGTCTCGCGGTCCACAAGCGGCTCGCTGGCGAAGTACTCGCGCCGGTCGGTTGCGGGAAGCTGCTGAATGCGGATCCAGTTGTTCAGCTGGCGGGCTCGTTTGGTGACGATGTTGACCAGGCTGAACTTCGAATCGGCATGCTCCAAGAGCGCGTCGAGGTCCCCGAATACGGATTTGCTCATAGTTCCTTTCGTAACGCTGGCGTTTATGACGACTCGACGCGCTGTAGCGAGTCGTCGGGATAGCGGTGGATGCGAAAGCGCTCCGCCTGCAAAATCGCCTCGAGATCGCGTACTGCTTGCTCGGAACGATCCTGTTCGTTGACGACGATGTAGTCGAACCTGCGGATGAACTTCATCTCGCGAGTCGCAATTTCGAGCCGCCGGGCAATCTCCTCGTTCGTCTCCGTCCGCCGCGCAAGCAGCCGCTCGCGAAGGTTTGAGAAACGGTCCGGAACGAGAAAAATCAGCACTGCGTCCGGAAAAGCCGATTGCACGGCGAGCGCGCCGTTGACCTCGGGCTTCATGATGACGTCGTATCCCTCGGTCAAGCTCTGCTCGACGTAATCCCGCGGCGTCCCATAAAGGTTGCCGTTGTACTCGCGCGACTCCAATAAACGTCCCGCGAGGCGCAGCCGCTCGAACTCTTCTGGCGCAACGAAAAAGTAGTGCTCTCCGTTGCGCTCGTCGGTACGCGGCTCCCGGGTCGTCGCCGAGACCGAGTACCGCAACGACGCCCGCCGCCGGCGCAGGGCCTCCACCAAGGTGTCCTTGCCCGCTCCCGACGGCCCAGACACCACGAACAGCAAACCCGGCCCCGTGATCAACTGCTCGTCCCCTTCACGCTCGGCCCCTCCGTGACCTACGCCGAGATGTCCAAGAGAACGAAGCCGCCCGCGCTCACGATGATGGCGATCCCGTCGGAGATCGCCTGCTTGCCGAGCCGCCCGAGCTTTTCCCACTGATTGGAGATGGTCGAAAAGAGCCGGACGTCATAGGCGTCGGCCTCGAGCGAGTCGAGCGAGGCGGCGGTGACCAGCGAACGCGTCGTCGAGTTGCCGACAAAGAGTATGGAACCTTGCTCGCCGGAGAACGCGACCAGCGTCGCCGAAGGCTCTGCGACCCGGGCCGAGCTCGAAATGTCTTTCGCGTAGCGGGTAATTTGGTAGTTAGAGTTGAGGTCTGAGGTCGTATAGAGGTGGAGGCCGTCGGGCATCCGGCAGGCGATCCAGGCGATGAACCCGTCCCGAAACGGAACGCCGACCGCGGCCAGCCAGCGCCACTCGTCGGCGAGGGACGGCTCGATGCGCGGCTCGCTGCCGATGATGTGGAGACCGCCGGCGCCCTCGATTGCGGCCCAAAGATAGCGCGGCGCGTCCCAGGGCGAGAGCATCATCCCTTCGTTTGAGAGGATCTCGCCGTGCAGCCACTCGGCGAACTGGCCGGGCACGGTATTGTTGCGGCGCGGGTCGACCGAAAAGTGCCGGAAGGCACTCGCGAGCGCCTCTGCCATCGAGCCCGGCTCGTACTTCGCAGCCGCAAAGGCGAACCAGTAGGTGACCGCCACCCATACGCCGCCGAGCAAACCGAAGCCGTGGACCGGCCCGTAAGAGAGCGCGTCGCGAGGAACCGTCCGAATCCCGGCGTCGGTCCAGAAGGCGGCGTCGCGCAGTGCGCCGATGATCCGCGCCGCGCGCTCCGGCGGCGCGACCCCGAAGAGCACCGGGAAGACCAAGTCGGCGGTCACCTCCGTCCGTTTGGTTCCGTCGACGTCGATCGCGAGCAGATAGAGGTCGTTCTCCGGATTGACGAGGTGGGTGTTGATCGCCGTCCGCAGCGCGTGGGCCTCGGCGAGGTACTTCGTGCAGGCCGCGGGCTCGCCGAGCACGCGAGCCATCTCCGCGAGAGAGAGCAGCGCGGCGTAACACTCGGAGTTGATCTCGGTCGACGCGCCGCTGATCCGGTAATTCTGGATCACGTTGCGCCAGCCGACGATGCCCCATTCCATCTCTTTGGTCGACGTACACCAGATCAGGCCGTCGTCGTTGCGCTGGGAGAGCATGTAGTCCATCGCCGCCATCGCGTTGGGGTACCGCTTGCGGAGATACTCGTCGTTGCGGGTCGCGGCGTAGTGGTGCCAGAGCGCGATAACGATCAGGGGAGTGTCGTCGTTGACGTTGAGGCCGTAGTCGTCGCTTTCGTCGTTGCGGACGTCGTAGTACTCGACGATTTTCCCGCAGGGCTGCTGCAGCCGGAAGTACGCATCGAGGCACTCGCGGGCGAAGTGATGGTTGACGTAATCTGCGCCGAACGCCATCCAAGCAGTGTCCCGGGCGACGCTATTGTTGCTTCGGGTCGGGTCGTTGGTGAAGCACCAGCCGGTTGGGGCGTAGGTCTGAACGCGCAGCATGTTGGCCTTCGCCCAGAGAACGCCGTGGTTGACGTTCCGATTCGGCGTCCGCAAGACCGAACGTTGCAAGTAACTCCAGTAATAGTCCGTCGTTTGCTGTTTCGCTTGCGCTCCCGAAGGACAACGGCGGCGCGCCTCGCGCAAGTCGTCGCGCGATTGGCTGGAAAGCACGCACAATAACTCGATCCAGCGGCTGGCTCCGGGCGCGAGATCCACCGCAAGCGCAAGCGCGCCGATCGGATCGTCCTGCGCCTCGACCTGGTTCGAGAGCAGACCCGGCGAGAGCTGTGCAAGCGCCTTTCCCGGATCGTCGTTGACCTCCCACCCAGCGATCTCACCCAACGATGCAAAGAGTCGAAGCTGGTTTGGCGCGTCCTTATTCCAAGCGACGATTCCGCCGAGTTCGGCGTCGTACTCCGCGAGGAGATCGTGACTCGTGTTTCCCCGCAGCTGCGCAAAGGCGTAGGCATCGAGGCTCACGGGCTGGTCGGTCGGGTTGTGCAGACGGATGCGAAAGTAGACTGCCGGCGGCGGGACGTCGTCACCCTGCCAGCGGTCGTTATAGGCGAAGAGCTCGTCGTGAACGTGAATGCCGTTGTCGAGTGCGTACACGTGATCTTGCCGCTCGGGATGAATGTGAAACTCGCCCGGAAGCGGAGCGAGGCGGATGCGGCTGCGTCGATCCCAGTAGTGTACTTGGACGGCCCCGAGAAAATCGAGGCCGGCATCCGGGGCGAACACCTTCTGAATCGCACCGGTCGGCTTGATGACCAAACAGCAACGAGGCGCACCGATCGTGCTTCCCTGCGCCATTTGGTCGTCCGGAAGAATGTAGGCGAAGCGTGGATCCACGACGGCGTGGTGCGTTTGGTCCGCCGATAGGGGCGAGAGATCGAATCGCGCCACGTCGCGGCCTAACAGAGCGCCGATTGCATTGCGGCGGCGACGTTCGGGTCGGCCGGGGCGCTTGCGGGGCGGGTATAGGCGGCGCGCACGGCCTGCCCGTCGTGGACGGCGAAGCCCTCTTGCAGCACGCGGCCGCCGGGCAGGGTGAAGGTCGCTAGGCCGGCTGCACCCGGGCAGGGCGCCAGTGGATTGCTGCTGCGCAGCCGCGCTCCTCGACTCTTTAGCAGAACGTCGATCGTCATTCGCGAGGAGAGATCCGAGAGCTGACCCGCAAACGTCTGCCGGCTGTACGAGTACTCTTGGCGTTGCGCGCCGCTTCCCGTCGACCAGAGATTCTTTGCTCCCGGCACCGGCGTCCAACCCTTAGGGGCCGGCGAGGCACTGCTGCACGCCGCCAGAAGCAAAGCGGCAATGATGATTGGCGTCTTCACGAACGGGAAGGTTTGAT
Organism: Candidatus Cybelea sp.; assembly: GCA_036264815.1. Taxonomy (GTDB): domain Bacteria; phylum Vulcanimicrobiota; class Vulcanimicrobiia; order Vulcanimicrobiales; family Vulcanimicrobiaceae; genus Cybelea. Next base: position 11,080 of record DATAQH010000115.1, on the reverse strand, counting down.
GCTAACCGATTGGGTCCTTATCGGGCGCCTGGGCCGCGAACTCGACGAGCGGCTGCGCGGGGGCCGAATCCAAGAGGCTGGGCTGCTCGACGATGGACGCGTGGCGCTCGTTTTGCGTTCCCGCGGCAGGCTCCGCGTGCTGGCGATCGATCTCTTCTCGTCGCCGCCGCTACTCACGCTCGAAGACGCCGAACTCGCCATCCTCGAGGAACCGGGCTTCGTCCGCGCGCTTTCGCGAGCGCTGCAGGGAATGGCGCTCCAAAGCGTCTCCTCTCGGCGCTTCGACCGGCTGCTGCGCTTGCGTTTTGCGACGCGCTCGCGCTTCGGGGTCGGCGAGGAGCTCGACCTTTACCTCGAGCTGGTCCCGCGCTTCGGCAACATTGTGCTGGTCAAGGGTGAGATCGTCGTCGCCGCGCGCAAAGAGTTCGCGCCGTCGGAAAACTCGCGCCGCGCCGTGCAGATCGGCGCGCCGTACGCCGTCCCGCCGTTGCCGGCGTCTCCACGTACGCTCGCGCCGGCCGGCGATCGCGAGGTGGAGACGGGCGAGCCGCTCTACGTCTACCGGCGCGATGCAAAGATCGTGGCCGCCTACCCGGTGCCGTTGGACGCCGCCGAGGGAAGTTCCGTAACGCGGGAAGACTCGCTGATCGATGTCTTCGCGCAGCTTCGCCGCGAGCAGAACGCGCGAGCCGAGAACGAGCGCGGGCGGCGCCGGCGCGACGCGCTGATCAAACGGCTTGCCGAGCGCGACGAACGGCTGCAGCGCGAGCTCGAGCGCCTGCGGAGCAAACGCGAGGCCGCCGAACGTCGCGAGGAGATGCGCGCGCAAGGTGAAGAGATTTTTGCGACACTGCATACGCGCTCGCCGGCCGAGCGAGAGCCGGCGAAAGAACGCGCGAGCGAGCTCTTCGCCGAGTACCGCAAGCTGGCAAACAGCCTTCCGCACCTCGCGCAGCGCCGGCGCGCGATCGACGAGTCCCGCGGCGCGATCGAGACGCTGCGCTGGGAGGCGGAGCGCACCGCGGCGGAAGACTTCGGCGACGTCGAGGCGGCGGTGGATCTTCTGCTGCGCCGCCGCGAGCCCCCCGGCCGACGCATTGCGCGCAAGCGAAAGCGCCAAGTTCTCGAGCTGCGCACCGCGACCGGCTCGCGCATCGCGATCGGGCGGTCGCCCTCCGAGAACGCCGAGCTTACGTTTCGGGTTGCGCGGCCGAACGATTTGTGGTTTCACGCCAAAGGTGTCCCCGGCGCGCACGTCATCCTCTCTCGCGACGACCGCACAAGCGTACCCGAACAGGATCTCGAGACGGCGGCTTCGCTTGCGGCTTTCTATTCCAAGGCCAAGGAGGCCAATGCCGCGCCCGTCGACTACACCCTGCGAAAACACGTGCGCAAACAGCGCGCTGCGCCTCCGGGCCTCGTTTGGTATACGAACGCCAAGACGATCGTCGCCCGCCCGAACTCGCTCGAAGCCTTCAAAAAGGACGCGCTGCCGTAACGGCTATTCTTTGGGCGGTCGATCGGCTAGTTCGTGCCGTTCGGCGTTAAAACGAGCTTACCGATGTGCGCGCTGCCCTCCATGCGAGCGTGGGCTTCGGCCGCGCGCGCGAATGGAAAGACCGCGTCGACGACCGGCACGATCGGATCTCGCTTGGGAAGCAGCGGCCAGATACGCCGCTCCAACTCGCGGGCGATTGCGGCTTTTTGTTCGGCCGTTCGCGGACGCAGGCTCGAACCCATGATCGTCGCGCGCTTGGCGAGAAGCCGGTGGAGGTCGATCTCGACGTTGCGTCCGCGTTGCGTCGCAATGCAGACGACGCGGCCGTCGGGCGAAAGGCACTCGACGTCGCGCGCGACGTAGTCGCCGCCCACGATGTCCAAGACGACGTTGACGCCGGCGCCGGAGGTCAGTCGTGCGATCTCGGCGACAAAATCGCTCGTACGATAATCGATTGCGGCCTTCGCTCCGAGCCGCAGGCAGGCTGCGACCTTCTCCGCACCACCCGCGGTGGCATAGGGCGTCGCGTGCAATGCCAGCGAGAACATGATTGCCGTCGAGCCGATCCCGCTCGTCCCGCCGTGCACGAGAACCGACTCGCCGCGCTCGAGCCGGCTCCGGGTAACGAGATTGTCGTAGACGGTAAACGCATTCTCCGGGAGGGTCGCCGCTTCGACGGCGCTCCAACCCTGCGGAATCGGCAGAACTTGTCCCTGCGGTACCGCGACGAACTCGGCGTAGCCGCCGCCGTTGGTCAGCGCACAGACGCGGTCGCCCGGTTTCCAACGCGAGACGCCCGCACCGACGGCGGCGACGCTGCCCGCGACCTCCAGGCCGAGAATCGGCGACGCGTCGCGCGGCGGCGGATAGTTTCCCTGGCGCTGCATCACGTCGGCGCGCGAGATGCCCGCGGCCTCAACCGCGACCAGCACCTCTCCGGAAGCGGGCTTTGGCGCCGGCATCTCTGCAACGTGCAGCACCTCGGGCGAGCCATAACTTTCAAACGCTACGTACTGCATCGTTGCCTCGTTACGAGCATCGCATCGCCGAACGAGTAGAAGCGGTAACGATGTTCGACCGCCTGCGCGTAGGCTCGCAGAACGTTGGCGCGGCCGGCGAACGCGCTGACCAGCATCAAGAGCGTGGAACGAGGGAGGTGAAAGTTCGTGATCATCGCGTCGACGATCCGGAACTCGAAGCCCGGGCGAATGAAGAGTTCGGTCGCGTGCTCACCCGGCGTTAGATGTCCGAAGGAGGCAACGTTCCCTTCGAGCGCGCGAACGACGGTCGTTCCGACGGCGACGATTCGCCGGCCCGCGCGCTTCGCGCGGACGATCGCTTCGGCTGCGCCCGAGCCGAGCGTGTAGGCCTCGCCATGCATCGCGTGGTCGTCGATTCGCTCCGCCGTCACCGGACGGAAGGTGCCCAGCCCGACGTTGAGCGTCAGCCGCGCGATCTCGATGCCCCGCGTCGCGAGCGCAGCGAGGAGCTCGGACGTAAAATGCAGGGAAGCCGTCGGCGCCGCAACGCTGCCGGGAATGCGAGCGAAGACGCTTTGATAGCGATCCTGCGCTTGCGCGGAGCGCGCGCGAATGTACGGCGGCAGCGGCATCTCGCCCGAAAGGGCCAAAAACTCCTCGAACGGCACTCGCAGCTCGAACTCGACCTCGCGCATACCCTCCGAGAGCTCGCCGGTAACGAGCGCTTCGCCGAAGTCTTCGAAAGAAATGCGCGTCCCCGCGCGCAAACGGCGTGCCGGCTTGCTCAGCGCGATCCAGCGCCGCGCATTGCGGTCGTACTCGAGCGACCGCGCCGGATGCAGCAGCAGCAGCTCGACGCGCGCACTTCCGCCGGCGTACCGTCCGAAGATGCGCGCGGGAATCACGCGCGTCTCGTTGAGGACTAGGAGATCGTCCTCGCGCAGGAGCGTCCGCAGTTCGTGAAACGCGCGATGCTCGAGGTCCGGGCCATTTAGAAGCAACAACCGGCTCGCGTCGCGGACCGGCGCGGGTGACTGCGCGATGAGTTCCTGCGGCAGCGTGTAGTCGTAAGCGGCTGCCAGGCTTTCATCGATTGAGATAGTCGACTTTCGTCTGCGGGAAGTACTGAGCGAGGATCTCTTCGGCGCGCCGGTTCTGCAGCGCCATTCCCCGCGCGCCCCACTGACAGAGGCCGACCCCGTGCCCCAAGCCGCCGCCGTCGACCGCGACGCCGCCTCCCAGCGGAGGCTGCAGATCGAGGACGAGCAGGCTGCGCAGCGTCCGGGGGCCGACCGCCATCCGGAACGCGCTGCCGCGTACCGTAAGACTGCCGTGCTGCCCTTGCAGCGTGAAGCTCCGCGCGCGTCCGCTGCCGTCGCGCGCCGCGATCGCGATGCTCGTAAGATTCCCGAACGGTGCCACCTGCGCCGCGTAGCGCGCGGCGATCGCGTCGAGCGCCAGCGTTGCGTTCCAGCGATAGTTCGGCGAGTCGCCGCACCACGTGCAGACGACGCCTTGCAGGTAGGGAATCGCCGTCGTGTTCCACGCGTCGGCAGAGGCCTCGGTATGTCCGCCGCAGCACGAGGAGTACGCGACCTGCGCAAACGTCGCGTTGAAGGTGAGCACGCGCCCGGCCGTCGCGTCGACCGCTGCGGTGGCATCCGCCGACTCGCCCGCCACGCCGTGATAGACCTGGTTGAGCTCCGAGGGAACGAGGTCGTACGTGCGGCGCGGATCGCTGCGCTGCAGAACGTACGTGCGCGAACAGATCGCCTGCGCTTGCAGCGCCGCCGCCGGCCAGCGCGGCGCCATCTCGCTGGGAACGACGCTGTAGAGATACTCCTCGATATCGACCAGGTTCACCACCTGCCCGTCGCTGCTGCGAGTAAAGCTGCCGCGGTAGAAGCGGCCGTTGTAGGTAAACATTCCGCCGGACGACGCGACGGCGTCGCCGGAACCGAGCAGAACGCGCAGTGCGGGCCGCGTGGAGCTGCTCGCGGGATCGGCGTCGCTCTGCGCCAGCGCTCGCCTCGCCAGCATCGGCGCGGCAGCGAGCATCAGAAACGCCCCGCGCCCGATATTCGGCGGAGCCATCTCAGAGGAGCCGCTCCTGCGACGGTTTTCCTCCGACAATCCCCAGATGCCGGAAGGCCGCGGGCGTTGCGCGCCGGCCGCTCGCCGTGCGCGTGATGAAGCCCGATTTCAGTAAGTACGGCTCGACGACGTCCTCGAGCGTCTCGGCGTCTTCGGTGAGCGAGGCCGCGATCGCCGCAATGCCCGCGGGGCCGCCGCGATACTGCACGACGAGCGTCTGCAAGAAGGCGCGATCGAGGCGATCGAGCCCCGACTCGTCGACGCCCTCACGCTGCAGCGCCTCCTCGGCAACCGTAACGGTAATCCGTCCGTCGGCGCGGACTTCGGCAAAGTCGCGAACTCGGCGGAGCAGCCGATTAGCGACGCGCGGTGTCCCGCGGCTGCGCGACGCGATCGTACGCGCGGCTTCGGGGTCGATCGGCACGCCCAAAACGTTCGCCGAGCGGCGAACGATCCGTTCGAGCTCCGAGACGCCGTAGTAGTCGAGATGGTGGACGATGCCGAAGCGCTCGCGCAGCGGTGCCGTCAGCATCCCCGCGCGCGTCGTCGCACCGACGAGCGTAAAGTGCTGCAGCGGCAGCTTCAAGGTCTTCGCGTACGTGCCGCGATCGACAACGAAGTCGATCTGAAAATCCGCCATCGCGGGATAGAGAAACTCTTCGACGACGCGTCCGAGCCGGTGCACCTCGTCGACGAAGAACACGTCGGTACGCTCGAGCGAGGTGAGAATGCCGACGAGGTCCTTCGGCTTCTCCAGCGTCGGGCCGCTGGTCGGTCGAAAGTTCGCGTTGAGCTCGCGGGCGATCAAGCCGGCCAGGGTCGTCTTGCCGAGGCCCGGCGGTCCGTAAAAGAGCACGTGCTCGAGCGGCTCGCCGCGGCGCTTCGCGGCGTCGATCGCGATCCGCAGATTCTCGACGACGCGCTCTTGCCCGACGTACTCTTCGAAGGAACGGGGACGCAAGCTTGCGCCGAAAACTTCGTCTTCCAGGGCATCGTGGGGATCGACGATGCGATCGCGCGCGGGCGACTGCTCCGCTTCCGGCGCAACGTCCGAGGGACCCATCAATCGCCGGCGCGCACCCGAGTCGTTCATACGGCGTCCTTCGCCGACTTCGATCGGTATATCTCCGCGAGCAAATCCTCCGCTTGATCGATGGCGGGTTTGCGCTCGAGCGTCTGACGAACCATCGCTTCGCCTTCGGCTCGGCGATAGCCGAGCTGCACGAGCACGGCCAGCGCTTCGTCGGCAAAATCGGGAATCGCGATCGGCTCCGGCTGCGGCGCGTCCTGGATCAGCAAGAACTTCGTCACCTTCCCTTGCAGCTTCGCCACGACGTCCCGCGCTTTTTGCTGGCCGATGCCGGGCAGCGTCTTGAGCAGCGCGTAGTCGCCGCGATCGATCGCCGCGGCGATCGTCGACATCGGCAGCGAGAATGCCCGCGCTGCAGAGCGCGGGCCGATCGACGAGACCGTCAAGAGCGCTTCGAAGAACTCGCGCTCGATCGCGTTGGTGAATCCGTAATACGTGAAGCGGCCGCTGTTCCCGTCCATATTCAGGACGGCATAGATCTCCAACGCAACGCGTTCGCCCGCGCGCGGGGGTAGCTTGTCGGCGATGCAGGGGGGCAGCACGATCTCGTATCCGAGGCCCGCGGCTTCGACAATCGCGGTTTCGCCGGAACGCTCGACGAGCGAACCGGAGATCCTAGCGAACACGAACTGGCCCGAGCGGGCTGCGGACCACATTGACGAAGGCCAGCGCCAGTGCCAGGGCGTCTGAGACGTCGTCGGGTTTGGGCGCGCGTGAAAGCCGGAGCAAGCGCGTGATCATGGCGTTCACCTGGGCCTTGCGGGCGCTGCCGGAACCGACGAGCGCGCGTTTGACGTGCGCGTGGCCGAGCGTGTGCACTTCTATCCCGGCTTGCGCGCCGGCCAGGCAGAGCACGCCGCGAGCGTGACCCATCAAGACCGCGGTGCGCGGGTTCTTGTAACTCGTATAGAGGTCCTCGATCACGATCCAACCGGGCTCGACCTGCGCGATGACTTCCGAAATACCGGCGTGCAGTTCGTGGAGCCGCTGCTCGAGCGTACCGCGCGCCTGAGGCACGACAACGCCCGCTTCGAGCAGATGCAGCGTTCCATCGCGGAGTTCGATCGCGCCGTAGCCGGTCGTTCGTAATGCCGGGTCGATACCGAGGATTCGCAGCGAGCGCACATTGCTCAGGGCGGCGGCGTTCCGTTGATCGTGATCGTCACCGACGAGCCCGGGGCGAGCGGCGTACCCACCGGCGGCGTCGTTCCGACGACTTTGCCGTCGGCCCCGACGCTGGTCGTGTACTCGCGCTTGGAAACCTGATAGCCAAACGCCGAGAGCGTGTCGTACGCTTTGGCCGGCGTCATTCCGTCGGTGTCGGGCACTTGCCCCGAGACCGATAGGGTAATCGTGATATCGCCGCCCTGCGCTGCCTGACCGCCCGAAGGATCTTGCGAGACGATCGTGCCGTTGCCCGTGCTCTGCTGCGCGTACTGCACGGTTGGGTGGAAGCCCGCCTGCGTCAGCGTTTGCACGGCATCGTTGTATTGAAGCCCCATCACGGTGGGAACGTCGGCCATTGGGCCCTGCGCCGCCGGAGTCGCGGCGTTCGCCGGAAGGCCGCTGTTGACGACGACGTGCAGAATCGCGTTCTTGTCGACCTTGCTGCCGGCGGCGATGCTCTGCGATGCGATCGTATCGGGCGGGTTCCCCACGATGTGCTGCGTCGAGTCCAGCGTTATCCCGAGCGAGTTGGCTCGAGCCTGCGCTTTTTCGAGCGTCATTCCGACGAAGCTCGGAATGAGGATCGGTGCGGGACCGTCGGAGACGACCAGCGTCACGCGGCTTCCCTCCGGAACCTTGGCGCCGGGTTTGGGACGCTGGTCGATCACGTTGTCCCGGATCGTGTTGTCGAACCGCCGAGCGAGGGTCACGGCAAATCCGTGTTGCTGCAGGGTGCGCTGCGCGTCGTTCACGCTAAACCCGCGGACGTCGTCGAGACCGAGCAGCGGCTTGCCGTTGCTGATGAAGAGCTCCACGACCTGATTCTTTTCGACCTTCGTACCCGCCGCCGGCTGTTGACGGATGACGTGATCGGCAGCAACCGTCTCGCTCGCGGTTTTCGTAAAGCGCGTACGCAGGCCCGCGTTCACCACGGCTTCCTGCGCCTGTGCCTGCGTCATCCCGGTATAATCGTCGACGGTGATGCCGGGAGCGAGCGCGGGCAACGGACGGCCGAAGAGAAAGTACCCGACTGCGGTTGCGCCGATGAGCGCGAGCAGCAAAGCCGCTGCGATCCACGCGCGGCGTCCCGATGCGGGGACCTCGAGTTCCTCGAGCTCGCGGCGGTCGGGCATCGGGGAGCGCCGCGGCGGCAGCGAGCCGCGCGACGGCGGGCGCCTCCCGGGCGCGTCGTCGGCGATGCGGTAGCTCGGAATGCTCGGACGCTCGCGCGCCTCGCGCAGCGCGGTAGCAAGCTCGCTTGCCGATTGAAAGCGGCGCTCTGGATTCTTCTGCAGCAGCCGGTTGACGATCGCCGCGAGCGCCGGGCTAACTTCGGTGGTATGCGTGTCGATGACCGGCACGGGATCGCCAATGTGTTTGAGCGCGACGGTCACCGGCGATTCCCCGGTGAACGGCAGGCTGCCGGTGAGCATCTGATAGAGCACGATCCCCAAGCTGTAGAGATCGGAGGTCTCGTGGACTTCGTGCTCTTGCGCCTGCTCGGGCGAGATGTAATAAACGCTTCCCATCACCAGACCCGGCTTGGTCAGTGCCATCGTCTGCTGCGAGACGGCGCGCGCGATGCCGAAATCGGAAAGCTTCACGACGTCGTCTTTGGTGACTAAGATGTTTGCCGGCTTGATGTCGCGGTGAAGGAGCCCTTGACGATGGGCGTAGGCAAGGCCGCTTGCGATCTGCGCGGCGTAATCGATAGCGACCGGCTCCGGAAGACGCCCGTCGGCGGCAATGATCTCGGCCAGCGACGGGCCGTCGACCAGCTCCATGACGATGTAGTAGGTATCGTCCTGCCGCCCGACGTCGAACGTGTTGACGATGTTGGGATGCGAAAGTTTCGCCGCCGATTCGGCCTCCTGGTAGAAGCGGCGAACGAACTCGTCGTCGGCTGCATACTGCTCGCGCAGCACTTTAATGGCGACCCGGCGGCGGAGAAGCGTATCGGTGCCGCAGAAAACGGTGGCCATTCCGCCCTCACCGAGCTTGCGATCGAGGCGGTAGCGGTTATTGAAAATCCGCTCTTCGATCAACTCCCGGAATTCCCGATGCTTTGCAGCGCCGTCTCCATCACGTCTTTGGCGATCGGTGCCGCGTAGGTCGCCCCGTAGCCGACGTTCTCTACGACGATTGCGACGGCTACGCGCGGATGCTCCGCCGGGGCGAAACAGACGAACCAGGAGTGCGAGCGACCGAGCGGATTCGTGGCCGTCCCGGTCTTTCCGGCGACGGTCACGTGCGGGATCTGCGCCGGTGTGCCGGTCCCCCGCTCGACCACGGCGATCATCATCTTCGTCACCTTCGCGGCCGTGTCGCTCGATACCGGGTTTGCGAGCGTTCCGGTGGCGGAGACGCTTGCCGGTACTCCGTCGCGCACGATCTGACGCACGACGTAGGGACGAGGTTCGGCTCCGCCGTTTGCAATGGTCGCACCGATCAAGGCCATCTGCAGCGGAGAGACGAGCAGAGCGCCTTGGCCGAAACCCATCTGCGCGAGTTCGCCGGGAACGATACCCGCCTTGGGCGGCAGCCGTGTGGCTTCGGCGGGAAGCTGAAAGTCGAGCGACGCGCCGATGGCCCAGCGATCCAGGTAGGAATAGAACGTATCCGTACCCATTTTCAGGGCGATCTGCGCGAAGTCGACGTTGCTCGAGAGTGCGAAGGCAGTCGTCAAATCGCCGTAGCCCGTGGCCTCGCTTTCGTTGTCATGCAGTGTGAAGTCACCGATCTGAAGATACCCCGGATCGTCGAAATGCGAACCCATCGCGACCGTATTGCTGTCGAGTGCCGCGGCAGCCGTGAAGATCTTGAAGGTCGAGCCGGGCGGATAGAGGCCGTCGAGCGCGCGGTCGAGCAGCGGAGAACCGGCGTCGCCGCGCAGCGAAGGAAACTCCGCGTCGAAGTCGTTGGGGTCGTAGCTCGGAACGCTCGCAATCGCGAGGACCGCACCCGTCTGAGGATCCATGACGACGCCCGCCGCGCGCTGGTAGCGCGCGAGCGAATCGTAGAGCTGCGCTTGAACGGCCGGAACGATCGTCGTGATCACGTCGGCGCCGCGAGGCAGCGCGGTCGATCCTCGCAAAGTCGCGGCGAGTTCCTGCAGCTGCGCGATCGCGTCCCCACTTGCGTCGGGGGGCGAGAGCGCCCGATCGAAAGCGGCCTCGATGCCGCTGGCGCCGTAGCGGGTCGAGTCGTACCCGACGAGCGCGGCAAGCGACGCGCCCAGCGGGTACTCGCGACGGCCGCTCGCGGTCTGCGCTAGGACCGTGCCGTCACCGGCAAGGATTCGACCGCGGCCGGCGTCGAGCAGGGCGTGACGCGGATTGTCGGCGCGCTGGGCGATCTGCGGCGCCGCGACCAACGCAATATAGATCTGGCGAATTGCCAAGACGACGAAAAGCGCGACGAAGAAGGCGGCGAGGTCGCGGATCGCGCGGTTGGTCATGCCTCGCGCAGCAAGGAGAATCCGGCATCGGTTTTGACCGCCATATGCGGTCGCGCCGGCTGCGCTGCGACAAACGCGTTCACCAGCGCGAGCGCGACGCTCGGCGGAACCTTGCCGATCGCGAGCACCTCCTCGACGCCGAGTTCGTCGAGCAGCGGCGTCGCGACGTACGCGCAGTCGGGAATCGTCTCGAAGTGACGTTCCTCGTACTGCCCCTCGTGCCAGGGGCCCCGCTTGCCAAACGCGGACGCGTGATGATCCCAGACGCAGAGCTGCTTTTCTTTCCAAAGGAATTCGTCGCGCACGCAGAGCCGGCGGCACGCCGCGCAGGCAACGAGATCGCTCGGCGGTTGGGCGAGCCCGTCGGCGACGGCTTCAGGGAGGTCCTCGAGGTTGAGAACGCTGCGCTCGTCGAGTACCTGCGGGAAGGGAGTCTCCCAGTGCGTGCGGGCCAATATCTCGACGTCTCGAACCGAAGCGATGAATGCGCCCTCATCTTCGGGCGGAAAGGTACGATCGATCCAGTCGAAGAGGCCGGAGAGTGGGATGCCCACGTCTTGCAGCGCGCTGCCGACGGCGACGCCGCGCGGCGTCCAGGCGAGCGGTACGAGTCGAATCGTGATGATTTCCCCGCCGCGATCGCCTTTTTTTGTTGGCCGGAAGCTGCTCGTCGCGGCCATCGTGCTCGCGTTGCCGCCCAGAATGAAGACTCGTTCCTCCGGCGCGCCCTCTACGCCCTCGTCGTCGTCAAGGCGTTGCGGTACTCTTGAAGGCTGCGCGGAGGCCCGGCCCGG
>DATAQH010000108.1:0-4458 GCA_036264815.1 Candidatus Cybelea sp. | reverse complement strand
CTTCTACATCGGCGCCGGCATCGTCGCGGTGCTGACGGCCGTCGGCATCGGATTCGTGCATCGCCGGGGCAGAATCTAGCTCGACACGACGATCGGCGTGCTCTTCACCGGAATGTTCGCGCTCGGCGTGTACCTGATGAGCCAACAGCGCAGCTACGCGGTGGACCTGCAGAGCTTTCTGTTCGGCGACATTCTCGCCGTGCAGGCGCAGGATCTCTGGCTGATCGTCGCCTTGAGCGTCGTCGTCGCGGTCGCGGTGGCCGTACTCTTCCGCGGATTGCTCTACACGACGTTCGATCCGGTGGTCGCCCAGGCGAGCGGCATCGCCGCGCCGGCGTACGAGTATACGCTGCTCGTGATGCTTGCGCTGACGATCGTCGTTTCGCTACAGGCCGTCGGCATCGTGCTGGTCGCTGCGCTGCTGGTCACCCCCGCAGCCGCCGCCTATCAGCTGACGTCGCGTTTCTCGCCGATGATGGCCTTAGCCGCACTCTTCGGGGCCGCCAGCACCGTCGGAGGGCTCTACCTGTCGTACTACGTGCGCGCTTCGAGCGGGGCGACGATCGTGCTGCTCGCGACGCTGCTTTTTTTCGCCGCCATCGGCGTCAAGCGGCTCGTCCGCGTCTAAAGCGCCCGTTACAAACGCGCCGCTTTGGGCGCGTTACGTTCCGGCGGAGGACCGTCTGACCGAGCGCCGGAGCAGGATGCGGAAGGCGCGAGGCGGTCGATAGGAGCGCTCCATGGATGTAGCGCGACGAATGTGTCCGAGTCGGAATGTAACGGGGCCAAAGCGGCTAGTCGGCTGCGCGCAACACCTTCCACGTCTCCCCTCCAGCCGCTTCGAGGAACCCCGCAGCTTCGAGAGCTTCAAGGGCTTCGCGCATCGCCGCGCGCTCGTTTTTGTTCGGCATGCCCGCCCAGCGCATCGCGAGATTGTTGAGTGAGAGCGTTGTGCCCGGCACGAGCGCCTCGCGCAGAAATTGCATTGGAAGCTTGATGCGCTCCATCCGGCGTGCAAGGGGTTCCAGCGCACGTTCGAACGCGTCGCTCACGAGGAGCTCCGGCGGGCCGAAAAGCGCGAAATGACGACCGGGTCGGCGAGCGTGCCGAACCATTCGCCGAGCGCGGTTCCCGCAGTCTGCCACGGCACGCCGTTGACGACCGCCGCGCGGCGCGCGATCCCGCGTAAAATTCGCCGTGCGACGCGTTGCGGATCGGCGGCGCGCACGTCATTGGAACGCGCGATGCCGATTGAGGCATGGAACTCGGTGTCGACGAGCCCGGGATCGACGTAGGTAACGGAGATACCCCGCCGGCGCAGTTCGCGCCGCAGCTGGATTGCCGCGGCCCGAATCGCCGCTTTTGCCGCCGCGTACGCGCCGTATTGCGGAAGCGGAACCCGCGCGGCGCCCGAACCAAGAAAGACGAGCTGGCCGTGTACGGCCTCGAGCTGGGCGACGGCGGCACGTGCAATTCGAAGCGGAGCGGCTGCGTTGAGCTGCCACTGTGCTTCGATCTCGGCGTCGCTTTGCTCGAGCAGCGAACCGAACGTTCCCGCGCCGGCGTTGTTGACCACCACGTCGATGCGTCCGAAAGCATCGGCCGCGGTTCGGACGATTCGCTCCGGCATCGCGGGGGCGGTGACGTCACCGGCGAGAGCGACCGCAATCCCGCCCCGCTCGCGGATCGCATGGACGAGTTCGTCGAGGCGGGAGGCTCGGCGCGCGACGACGACGAGCCGGTAGCCGTCGCCGGCCGCCAGCCGGGCCAAGGCCGCGCCGATACCGGAACTCGCGCCGGTAACGATCAGCGTGCGCGCCGCGTCAGGCATGCGTTTGGCAGTAGCTCCGGTACTCACGTTCGATGCTCTGCGGTAGCCCGGCGTAGTGCTCGGCCTCTTGCGCGATCGGTGCGGGCACCGGCATCACTTCACGCTGCTCGGCGGCGAACTGCGAGAGCATCTGCGCGATCGGCTTTTCGCTGCCGTCACTGCGAACGACGCCGAAGCGAAGTTCGTGCGGCGCACGATCGAAGGGTGGTAAAGGCGCGAGCGTGAGATCGTAGTCGGCCCAGCACCACCAGAACGCGCCGAGGGCACCGCGCGCGTGAAGCCGGTCGATCGCGCCGCGACCGTACAACGCCATTTCGTTCTCGTCCAGACAGGCGAAGCCGTTGACGCGGTTGACGCCTGGCGGGCATTCGGGGTTCCCGAGCTCGCTGAAGAGCACCGCTTTGCCGCTGAACGACTGCTGCAGTTGGCAGAGAAAAGGGACGACGTTCGTATCGAGACGGTTGCGCGCGAAGCAGCTGTACACCGAGTACCCGTGCATGGTCGGAAAGATCCACGGCTGCGCGATGCTCGACGGACGGATATTGCGATCGTGATCGAAATCCTCACCGTGCATTCCCCCGGTCGAACCGGCGCCCGAGCTTTCGAGCAGCGTCTGCGTGAGGCGAAGGCTCCAGTCCGCGGCATCCTGCGGCCGCGCCGGCTGCCGCAGGTTGGAGAATTCGTTGCCGAGATCCCAGGCCAGCATCGCCGGATGCTCGCGTACGCGCTCGCCGATGCGCTGCGCGAAAAAGACTTGGGCACGCAGCAGGTACGGATCGGCGTAAAAATCGCCGATGGCACGGTCGACGGGGCCGTCGCGGGTGATCGTCCGAAATCGTCCCTTCGTCGTCACGCGCTCGAGCGTCCACGCCGGCAGCCAGTTCACGCCGCTCATGTGCCCGCAAAACAGCGTGGGCATGGCGCGCAGACCGGCATCTGCAATCGCGTCCATAACGACATCGAAGTTCCGCAGCGCCTCGGAGTCCATCGAACCCGGCTCCGGCTGGAAGGCCTCCCACATCAAGAAAAAACGAACGACGTCGAGGCCCAAGGCTTTGATTCGCGTCACGTCTTCGACGATTTCGCTTCGGTCGAAGCGCTGCCACATATACATCGCACTGCTGCGCGGCCAATAGTTGACGCCGAGAAGAAATCGCGACATGACACGCCCTTCGACTCGGCGCAGGATGACAACCTGGTAGAAGCCGCGAAGCGCGCAGCGATGGCCCAAGCAGCCAAAGCGCCGATCGTCGGCATCATCATGGGCAGCCGCTCGGATTGGGAAACGATGTCGCCAGCGCGAGATACGCTCGGCGAGCTCGAGATTCCCTGCGAAGCGCGCGTCGTGTCGGCCCATCGCATGCCCGACGAGATGTTCGAGTATGCCGAAACGGCCGCGCAACGAGGCCTCCTGGTTATCATCGCCGGTGCCGGCGGCGCGGCACACCTTCCGGGGATGACGGCTGCAAAGACCCTCATTCCGGTCATCGGCGTACCCGTCACCTCGCGCGCCGGCGGTCTGGACTCGCTGTTCTCGATCGTGCAAATGCCTCCGGGCGTACCGGTGGCCGCGATGGCGATCGGCGGCGCGGTCAATGCGGCGCTCTTTGCCGCGAGGATCGTCGCGCTGCACGATCCGGCCGTCGCCGAGCGACTCGCCGCGTACGTTATACGGATGCACGCTGCCGCCGCCTCAAGCACCCTCGATTGAAGAGCGTCCAGAGAATCGGCGTCATCGGCGGCGGCCAGCTCGGACGCATGTTCGCGCTCGATGCGAAGCGGATGGGCTATCACGTAACGACCCTCGATCCGCAGGAGCACTCTCCGTGCGGCCAGGTCGCCGACGAGCAGATTGTCGCCCCCTACGACGACCTGGCGGCGATCGAAGAGCTCGGCCGGAACAGCGACGTGATCACCTACGAGTTCGAGAACATCGCGATCGAGTCGGTTCGCCATTTGGAGTCGCTCGCGTATCGTGTGACGCCGAGCAGCAGCGTCTTGCGGGTGACGCAGGACCGGCTGCTCGAAAAAGAGTTCGTTCGTGCGCGGGGCCTCGAGACGACGGAGTTTGCTGCCGTTTCAAACCTCGCCGACTTGCGGCGGGCGGCCGCCGAGATCGGATTCCCGGCTATCCTGAAAACGGTCCGGGGCGGCTACGACGGCAAAGGCCAATGGCGGGCCGATTCGCTCGAGCAAGCACAGGGCGCGCTCGCCGCCGCGGGCGGAGCGCAGCTGATCTTTGAAAGGCTCGTCCCGCTGGCGTGCGAGCTGAGCGTGATCGCGACTCGCGACGCGAAAGACGAAATCGTGACGTATCCGGTCGCCGAGAACACGCACGATCGCGGCATCCTTGCGATGACGGTTGCGCCCGCGCGCGTCGAGCCGGCGATTGCCGCCAAGGCTGCAGAGATGGCCGCAGTCGTCGGCCGCGGACTTCGAATCGTCGGAACCTATTGCCTCGAGCTCTTTGTCTCGACCCAAGGGCGGCTGCTGGTCAACGAGATCGCACCGCGGCCGCACAACAGCGGCCACTATACGATCGACGTGACCCCGTGCTCGCAGTACGAGCAGCACGTGCGCGCTATCTGCGATCTACCGCTCTCCCCGCCCCGCCTCTTTACCAATGC
>DATAQH010000091.1:0-1948 GCA_036264815.1 Candidatus Cybelea sp. | reverse complement strand
CGTACCGAAGCGAGCGAAGTCGCGTCGCGCTCGTCGTCGAGTGCGCGAACCGCTTCGCTGAGCACCGCGACGCTGCGGCTGCCGGTCAGATCGGCGTCGACGAGTGCGACGCTATGCCGTTCGCGCATCGAACGGGCGAGTTCGCGGGCGAGCGTGGTCGTGCCGGCGCCGCCCTTGGAGCCGGTGAAGATGAAGATCGGAAGCGCGGGCATTCTTTCCTTAGTTACTTAGCAGACGATACGACTTGATCGCCGACGATGAGTTCGACAGGACTGGTGAGCACCCGCACTGCGGGCGCTGCGGCAACGGGTGGAACCGGGATCGGCGCGGCCAGTCCCACGGGCGGCACCGGTGCGGGTGGGCCGGCCGGACCGTTCGATGGGCCGCCGGCTAGGACAAGTTCTTCGGTTGGCTGCGAACGGATGGCCTCACGTGGCGAACGCAGGGCGAGCCGCAAGTTCGCGTTCGCATCCGCCCAGGCGAGCGTGTCGGCCTGCTTCGGATTCACTTCGAGCGTGACGGTGGCGGCGGTCTGCTCTTCGGGCGAAGGCGTTGCCGAGGCGTTCTCAATGTTCGTACCGACGGCCAGCACGCGGATGCCGCGGAAGATAGTCACGGCCTTCGGGGGACCGCCGCCGCTGCCAGAGGCGGCCGGCGGGATCGCGATCACGTCGACGCGATCGCCCGGGAGAATCATCCCCGAAACGCCTTTGACCCGGTCGACCGGAATGCTGACGGCGCGCATGCCCGGCTGAAGCCGGACCGGCAGTGCGAACGAGACGTTGCTGCCCAGATCCGATGAGGTAAGCTGCGAGCCCAAGGGGATCGTCACGAGCGCCAGTGAGCCAACCGCGGCGTTCGCGTTTCCGATCGCATCGGGCTGGAGCGTATTCGCCGGGCGCTGCTCCGTGCGGAACATCGCGTCGGTGAGGCGCGAGCGGGCGGCAATCTCTTGCGTCGCGATCAGCACCGGGCGCATCTCGTTCTGCGGCGGCCGCAGCGACGAGAGGTAGGTCAACGTGAGCCAGCCGGTTCCGACGGCCAAAATAATGGCGATCAAGAGGGTCGTTCGGCGAGTATTCATCAGATGTGTATCCTCAAGAACGGCGCGACGTGCTGCGCGAGCGCGACCAAAATCGCGCCGAGAGCAAAGGCTACCGCGTAGGGCATTTTTTCGCGTTTATCGGTTGCAATGCCTGGAGAGCCCGCGAGCGTCATATAGACCGCCCGCGACAGGGTCGCTCGGCCGTTTGCCCGAGCGAGCAGAAAGACGATGGCGAGCACGCCGCCCGAGATCGCCGTATACAATAAGAACGGCACGCAGAGCGGATAGCTCAGCATGCCCGATCCGGAGATCGCGAGCTTGATATCGCCGGCACCGATGCCGCCGCGCGAGTAGATCAGCGCTCCGGCCAGCGTCAGCACGATCATCACGATAACACTGAGGCTCAGGGATCGCCAGCCCCCGAATGCGTGAACGACAACAGCGCCCAGAGCGAGTGAGCCCGTGAGCGCGTTGGGGATCCGGCGCGTCCGCACGTCGAAAAAACTAGCGGCGAGACAACCGGCGAGGGTCAACCAGACTGCGAGCACCATACGTGCACTTTTTTGAAGGCGCTTAGAGTGGGTGGGGTATGGTTGCGAGGCGCGATCGCCTCCAAGTTCTCACGCCTCGCAACCCCGACTTTCGTTTAGAGCGACCCCGCGACGCTGCTGTACAGGGACGACAGGTTCGACCCCACCGCCTTGACGCCGACCAGGGCCACGACGGCAATGAGGGCCACGAGCAGGCCGTACTCGACCATCGTCGCGCCTTCTTCGTCGCGGATCATGTTCATGAACGTGCTAACCATTTGTATCTCCTTGTAAGTGTGTGTTGAGGGTAGGGAGTGAGGTACGCTACAAGGTTCGGTCTTTAAACTGAACCGGCAACGCTGTTGAAAATGCC
>DATAQH010000081.1:0-3202 GCA_036264815.1 Candidatus Cybelea sp. | reverse complement strand
GTGAGGTGCCGCTTTTCCTCATCAGCCTAAAAGCCGGGGGCACCGGATTGAATCTCACCGCCGCCGACACCGTGATTCACTACGATCCGTGGTGGAACCCGGCTGTCGAACGCCAGGCGACAGATCGCGCGCATCGGATCGGCCAGCACAAGCCGGTCTTCGTATACAAACTCATCGCCGCCGGAACGGTCGAGGAGCGCATCGTGGAGATGCAGCAACGCAAGGCCGAACTCGCCGCCGGAATCTTCGACGAATCGGCCTTGAGGAAGCTCGACGGCGCCGAGATCGAGCGGCTCTTCTCGCCGCTTTCGTCCTTCGATTAGCTCAGGATGACATTTCCTTCGACTAACTCAGCATCGACGCGCCGTCCGGGCTTTAATCGCTCGTTCAAGCTACATGCTGTCGTGGACGCTCATGCTCATGCTGTCGTGAGCGTCCACGGCCCAGATTCCCGCGCGGGTCTTTTCGTTCGGCCAGACGTGTACCATCCAACCGAAAACGATCGGAATGAACGTGCCCCCTGCCTTCATACACGCGTCTTTGGTTTCGATCGAGCCTTTGAAACCGAAGAGCGCGCCGGGCCCCATGCGATCGGCAAGCGGCGTCCCCGGGGGCGCCTTGCAGAAATCGACGTGGCGATGCCACGTTCCGTAGCTCAATGGCACGCGCGAATCGAGAACGTCGCGATCGGCGGAGTTTGAGGCCGTATACATCACGCCGACGATCTGCAGCGCATCAGGGCTGCGCTTGAAGATCAGCGACGTCGGATGCATGGGGTCGAACTCCCCGATATACGCTTCAACCGCGTAGGAGCGGTTCGTGTAGTGCTCGATCGGCAGCGGAATCTTCGGAAGAAACTTCTTGAAGCCGGCCTTCTCCGCGGCCTCGACGGTCGGGTACTCCGCCATCACTCTGCGTGCCGCCGCCACGATCGCATCGGCTCGTGTCGAATCACCCGGCTGCTGCGGGGCGTGCAGGGTCATCTGCATGTGGTCGCGGGTCGTCGTTTGGATGTCGGGGGCGGTATATGCCGTCGCAGCGCGGGCGTGCGCGACGGCAAGCACGCACGCCAACACGCCGGCCGCGACGAGGGCGGTCATAGCGGAGCGCTTCATAGCCCCACAAGTATAGCAGCGCCGGCCGAGCGGCGCCTGAGCGCCGCGCGGCAAACCTGGGTTCGGGCAATCGCGCGATCATCGTCATCGGCCAAGGACACGAGTATCCGCTCCGCAGGGTCGGGCGATCGAGTCCGACCTTCGCCAAAAACGCGAGATCGGCGTGACAGTCGCGAAAGTCGTTTCGATAGGAGGCCCGCCCTTCGCCGCACAAAGGAACGCCCCACTCGGCGCTCTGTAAACCGGCGGAGAAGAGAAATGGCTCAGCGATCGATGGTGGCCTTTTTATTCCTGGCGCTTCTTGTCTGTGGATCGGCCGGCGGCGGTACGCCGGCTTCGGCCGATACGGCTCCAGCAGTTAGCGAAGAGGGCCTGTTTCCGTACGCAGCCATCGATAAAATGGCCCGAGCCTCCGTTCCGATCGCGTGCGCGACGGACGTTGAGGGTAAAATCGGCATTCGAAATATAAACGGGAGCGGCTTCTTCGTCAATCGCGACGGCGATGTCGTAACCGCGCAGCACGTCGTCGCCGCTCTTAAGGGGTGTATTCCAGCAATTTATGTGCCGCGCTCTGCATGGTCTTTTACCGATGAGACCGTCAACGCAAAATGGTATCGCATCTCGTCGTGCGATCAGGATACAGCCGTCGACATTGCGGTCTGCCATCTCGTCGCCAATCCCTTCACCGACCCTACGCTCCACACGACGTTGGAGACCGTTGCGTTCGACATCGAGACGAAGCCGGAAGGCACGCCCGTCGCATTTACGAGTTTCGCGCTCAACAACGTCCATCCGATTACGTCGGTCGGCATAGTGGCAGGCTATTTTTGGGAAAATCACCAGCGATTTCTGCTGGTCGATAAGGGCGCCTGGTACGGGGCAAGCGGCAGCGCACTTTACTCAGCGGTCGGCCGCGTCGTCGGGATCGTCCTGCAAGCCGGAATGTGCGAAACCGCTACTCAAGGCAGCTGCCGATACGACGGCCTAACCTTCGCGCAGACGGCGGGCTTCATCGACGGTTTCCTTACCCAGCACAACATCGCTCACCAGGTGTAGCTAAGTTCGCGCGAACCCATTGTATTGACATCCTTCAATATAGTGGTGTAGCATCGACCTATGTCAATGCTGCGCTGCTGTCCAGCGGCGAAGCTCGTTCGACGCGACTTTGAGCCTGCCGCGACGCTTTTCAAGGCTATTGGCGACCCTTACCGACTCACGATCCTCGCGACCCTCGCCGAGAGCGACCATGAGGTTTGCGTCTGTGATTTTACACAAGCATTGCCTTTGAACCAACCTACGGTTTCGCACCACCTTCGGATCTTGCGGGAGGCGGGTTTGGTAACGTGCGAACGCCGAGGCACTTGGGTCTATTACCAGCTCGCGGCCGAGGCACTCCAGCGTCTTGACGACGCGCTTGGAATTGTGTTCCGAACCGAGGCATACGCATGAAGACTCACCTTAATTTCGCAACGACGGACCTTGCGGCCAGCGTCGAGTTTTACTCGACCCTCCTGAACGCTCGGCCTAAGAAATTGCTGGTCGACTACGCGTTATTCATAACGGATCGGCCAGGGCTGGAACTTGCGCTTGACGCCGTTGACTCAGCGCCACGGCTCAGTGACGATCACTATGGCGTCTTTGTGGAGACCGTCGAAGAGATTGAACGAGCCGCCGCGCGACTCGAAGAGGCGGGTTTCGCATCTTCGCTCCAACGCGAGCAAACGTGCTGCTATGCCAATCAAACGAAGGTTTGGACGACCGATCCCACCGGCCGGCGGTGGGAGGTTTATACGGTCCACGAGGATACGGGCGCGCGCAATTCTCCCGATTCGAGTTGCTGCACCGCCCAAGTCGACGCAGATGCCCGGCAGAGCGGCGCCGGCTTGACGCTGCCGCCTCGATGACCTTGCTCAGGCGCTGCGCCGCGGAAGCCCTCGGGACCGGGTTCCTCCTGGCAAGCGTCGTTGGTTCGGGCATCATGGGGGAGCGCCTCAGTAATGGGAACCTCGCGATCGCGCTCCTCGCGAACACCCTCGCAACCGGTGCCGCGCTCGCCTGCCTTATCGCAGCATTAGCGCCAATTTCCG
>DATAQH010000013.1:0-3930 GCA_036264815.1 Candidatus Cybelea sp. | reverse complement strand
CGCCGACCGCACGAGGTACGCCGCCGGCGTGCCGGTATCGCGCCGCTCGCAAAGGGCGCGGAATTCAGCTTCGGATTCGGGGGAGAGCACCGTCTCGGGGTAGGCGGCGATCCACGCGCGCGTTCGTCCCAGCGCGTACTCGAGCAAGAGCAGCGCGTCGGCCCGCGCCGACTCGCGCTCGCGCAAACGCGCCGTCGCGTCGGATAGCGCGGTGCCGACGCTGGTCACACGCGTTCGCCGGCCAGCCGGCGCGCCTGCTCGTCGGCGAGAAGCTCCTCGGCAATGCGTCCGAGATCCCCGTCGACGATGCCGCGGATGTTGCCGTAGCTGCGGTTGATCCGATGGTCCGTTACGCGATCTTGCGGATAGTTGTAGGTTCGAATCTTTTCCGAGCGTTCGCCGCTGCCGACTTGCGAGCGGCGCAGCGAGTCCGTCGCCTCTTCCTGCTCGCGGCGTTTCCGGTCGGAGAGCGTCGCGCGCAGCATCTGCATCGCCCGTTCGCGATTCTGCTGCTGCGAGCGCTCTTGCTGCGAGGCAACGATGATGCCGCTCGGAACGTGCGTAATGCGGATCGCCGATTCCGTCTTGTTTACGTGCTGGCCGCCGGCGCCTGAGGCTTTGTAGGTGTCGACTTGGAGGTCGGACGGCTTGATCTCGATGCCGCCGTCCTCTTCCTCGACCTGCGGCAGCACGGCGACCGTCGCGGTGCTCGTGTGAATGCGCCCTTGCGCTTCGGTCGCCGGGACGCGCTGCACGCGGTGAACTCCCGACTCGTGCTTGAGCAAACGATACGGTTGATCGCCTTTGACGGCAAACACGATCTCCTTATAGCCGCCGGCTTCGCTGAGGCTCTCCGAGACGAGCTCGACCCGCGACCCTACCGTCTCGGCGAAGCGCATGTACATGCGCGCGAGGTCGCCGGCAAAGATCGCCGCTTCATCGCCGCCGGTGCCGGCGCGGATCTCCACAAAAACGTCTTTGGAATCGTTGGGATCGCGGGGGACCATCAGCGCCGCGAGTTCCGCCTCGAGCTGCGTGCCGCGCTCTTGCAGCGCGCGGTTCTCCGCTTGCGCGAGCTCGCGCAGTTCGCCCTCTTCTTGCCGAGCCAGCTTCTCGTTGGCGGCGATCTCCGCGCGCAGCTCCACGAGCCGGCGAAAAGTCTGCACCGGCCCTTCGAGCTGCGCGCGCTCTTTTACGAGCGCGGTGTAGCGCGTTTGGTCGAAGGTTCCCGAGGGATTGGCGAGTGCCGCTTCGATTTCATCGAACCGGCGCGCCATCGTGTCGAGGCGTTCGGACAGCGCGTCAGTTTGCGGCGCCGTTAGACTGAAGCAGCGGCCTTCTTCGCATCGCGAGCGGCCTGGCGGGCTGCAGCCTCCTCTTGCTTCTTGCGAGCAGCGGCGGTCCGCTGATTGAATTTATCGACGCGGCCAGCCGTGTCGACCAGCTTCTGCTGGCCGGTAAAGAGCGGATGGCACGCGGCGCAAATCTCGACGGCGATCTCGGGAATCGTCGAACCGGTGGTAAAAGTACTGCCGCAAGCACAGTGCACGCGCGCCTCGGGAAACCACTTGGGATGAATCTTACTCTTCACAGCCTTAGCATTATATCAGAGGTGGCAAGCATGGGCAGGGCTCGGAGGAGGCTTGCCCGCGCCGCCAAAAGCCCTTATACGTGAAGTCCACTTCGTTCCTCGTCGTTGCAGGCAGCGCGCTGCTTGCGCTTGCTGGTTTTGCCGGAGCTCCCCGTGGGCTCGTGGCCGTAGCGGCCACTCCGCCCCCATCCCCGCCGCCGATCAACGGCGCGGTCACCCCACCGCCTCCGCCCGCTGCGGATGCCCCGTCGAACCTGCCGACGCCCTCGGCGATCTTCCCGGTCGGCGGAAGCGCGCCGTCGCCGCACGCATCCGGAACACCGAGCCCGCCGCCAGCCATATCCCGCCGAGGACTCGACGGAGTCTGGGAAGTGGCCATCCAGCATCCCAACACCACCGACTACACCCACTTTTACATCAAGCAGCAGGGCGACCAGCTGAGCGGTACCTATCTCGATGCCAAGAAGAAGCAGTACCCGCTCGTCGGAACGATCGACGGCCAAAATATCCGCTTGATCGTAACGATGCCCGGCGGTACCACGATTCTCGCCGAAGCCAAGCTCGACGGAACGACCGACATGGTCGGCATCCTTTCCATGGCCGGCGGCGAGACCGCGTTCACGGCTTCCTACCGCCCCAAAGAAAAGTGGATCGAGAACATCAACGCCTCGCCGGGCGGAATGTCGCAGCCGGGAGGCTACACGCCGCCGTAGCGGCCGTATCGCTCGGGGCGACGGAATTCCGATCGTCTGCCTCGCGCCTCCCGCATCCATGCTCCGGCGCTCGGTCAGACGGTCCTCATCGGAACTCCATCGCCCCGAACGATACTCGGATAAGTTCTAAATGGGGTGCGTTCTTGGATGAGCGGCGTTTTTACGGTGGCGAAGACTGCTCCGCAAGGCGGCGCTCGACGTACGGAACGAGCCCGCCCGCGTCGATGAGGGCGCGCATGAACGGCGGAAACTCGGCCGCTTGATATGTCGTGCCTTTGGTGACGTTGCGCACGATGCCGCTCTCGGGCTCGAGTTCGATCTCGTCGCCCATCTCGATTCCGTCGACGGCTTCGGCCGACTCGAAGATCGGTAAGCCGATGTTGAGGGCATTGCGGTAAAAGATGCGCGCGAAGCTCTTGGCGATGACGGCCGATGTGCCGGAGCCTTTGATTGCGATCGGCGCGACTTCGCGGCTCGACCCGCAGCCGAAGTTCGTGTCGGCGACGATGATGTCGCCCGGTTTCATCCTGGCCGTATACTCTGGATCGAGACCTTCCAGCGCGTGCTTGCCGAGCTCGACCTGATCGACGATGTTGCAGTACTTGCCGGGGATGATGACGTCAGTATCGACGTTCTTGCCGTACTTGTGCGCGTGACCGCGTAGACTCTCTTCCACGTTAGACTCCTGCTAGCTCGAGGACGCGAGGATCGGTGATCCGCCCGGTCAGCGCCGAGGCCGCGCAGGTCGCCGGTGAAGCGAGGTAGATCTCCGCCTTGGGCGAGCCCATGCGTCCGACGTAGTTGCGGTTGGTCGTCGAGATCGCGCGCTCGTTGTCGCCGAGCGTTCCCATATGGCCGCCAAAGCACGCGCCGCAGCCGGGCGTGTTCACCGCACAGCCCGCGGCCGCCAGCGTCGTCAAGATGCCTTCCTCCGCCGCCTTCATCCACACTTTCTGCGACCCCGGATTGACGATCACGCGGAGGCTCGATGCAATCTGCTTGCCTTCGAGGATCTTGGCGACGATGCGAAGGTCTTCGATGTAGCCGTTCGTGCACGAGCCGATGAAGACTTGATCGACCGGGAGCGTATCGCGCGTCACCTGGGAGATCGGGTGTACGTTATCGGGCGTGTGCGGACATGCAACTTGCGGTTCCATTCCGGCGATGTCGATCGCGATCGTGCGCTCGTAGACGGCGTCGGGATCGGCGCGCTCGACCAAGAACGGACGGTCGGTGCGCTCTTCGACGTAGGCAATCGTCTTTTGGTCGGCGTGGAAGATGCCGTTCTTTGCGCCCGCCTCGATCGCCATGTTCGCCATCGTGATGCGTCCGGTAATCGACAGCTCGTCGACGGTCGTCCCATGGTACTCCAGGGCCCGATACGTTCCGCCGTCGATGCCGAGCTCGCCGACGGTCCGCAGCATGATGTCTTTCGCGTAGACCATCGGCCCGGGCGTCCCGCTGTAGACCAGCTTGATCGAGGCCGGAACCTTCAGCCACACTTCACCCAGGACGAACGCCGCCGCGATATCGGTCGAACCCATTCCGGTTGCAAACGCGCCGAATGCGCCGTAGGTGCAGGTGTGCGAATCGCCGCCGACGATCAGCTCGCCGGGCGCTACCAAA
>DATAQH010000387.1:0-6498 GCA_036264815.1 Candidatus Cybelea sp. | reverse complement strand
TGCGATCAACGACCCCGCGGCTCCTAACGTGCGCGTCGTCTACCCGCGAGCCGCCCTCGAGCGAATCTGGCAACGCAACGACGCCATCGCCTACGTCGTCGCACCGGTCGGCATCGAATACGCCGACGTGCTCAACGGTACGTGAACGCCTCCCGCGAGCTGCTCGAGATCGCCCGCGGCGCGCTGGCCTGCGGCGCCGCCGGCTGCGGCGGTCCACTCTCCGCGGCCGAGCTCGTGCTCGTCCGCGCCGCCGGCCCGGTAAGAGGCACGGGGCGCAGCATTCGCGCGGCGATTCGCGACGGCGGCGATCCGCTCGGAGAGCGGCTCTGCGCGGCTCGCTCTCGCGTGCAGCGCCGTGCGCTCGGCGCGTTCTATACCGCGCCGGCGATCGTCGACGCGATGACCGGCTGGGCGCTCGAACGCCGTCCCCAACGACTCGTCGACGCGGGCTGCGGAAGCGGACGGTTTACGGTCGCCGCGGCCGAGCGCAACCGTTTCCTCGCGCTGGTTGCCGTCGACGTCGACCCCCTGGCAACGCTGATCACGCGCGCCGCACTCGCCGCCGTCGGGGCCGCAAACTCGAGAGTCGTCAACGACGATTACCTCTTTACGCGTATCGAGCGAGTTGCGGGACGAACCGCGTTCGTCGGAAACCCGCCCTACGTTCGGCACCACGAGCTAACGCCCGCGGTGAAGGCGAGGGGCGCCGCAATGGCGACCGCCATCGGTTCGCGCGTCTCCGGCCTGGCCGGCCTGCACGTCCTGTTCTATCTTGCAACGTTGGCGCTGCATGCCAAACGCGGCGACTCCGGCTCGTTCGTGACGAGCGCGGAGTGGCTCGACGTGCGATACGGCGCGTTTCTCCGCGACGCGTTTGCCGGCGCGCTCGGCGGACGCGGGCTTGCCGCTTTCGATCCGCGCTCGACGCCGTTCGCCGATGCGATGACCACCGCCGCGATAACGACCTTTTCCATCGGAAGCGCAACGCGATTCGTTACGCTCTCGCAAGTCACGGACCCCGCGGCGATCTCCCTGCGCCGGGGACGGCGCTGCGAGCGTTCCGAGCTCGCACGTGCGCCGCGCTGGTCGGCGCTCTTCAACGGCGCCCAAGAGCGCGACGCGCCTGGACGGATCGGCACGCACTTTCGCGTCTCACGAGGACAAGTCACCGGGGCAAACGGCTTCTTCGTCATGTCGAAGGCCGCCGCGAGCGAGCGCGGCATCTTACGCTACTGCGTTCCGCTGGTCGCCTCGGCGAAAGAAGTCCTCGAATCGGGCGGGATCGTGCGCGACGCCGCGCACCGCATGGTCGGGCTGCAGATCGGCTCCGAAGCCGACGTGCTCGCAGACACGGCGCTCGCAGATTACGTTCGCGCCGGCGAGGCCGCGCGGATTCACCGCGGGTATATCGCGAGCCGGCGCCGTCCGTGGTACTCGGTCGTCTTTCCCCGGCCGCCGATTATCGGAACCTATATGGCTCGCAGCGCTCCGTGCTTTGCCCGCAATCCCGACGGCCTCGGACTGCTCAACGTCGTTCACGGACTCTACCCGCGCCGGCCGCTGGACGAACGGACGCTCGAGCAGGTCGTTGCGTCGCTCAATGCCAGCCGCGCGAGCTTCGTCGGTAAAGGCCGAACCTATCACGGCGGCCTGGAAAAGTTCGAACCTCGCGAAATGGAAGCGCTCCCGCTCGACCTCTTCGAATGAAAACGCTAACACAAATCGAGAGTACGGTTATCCGCTGCCGCAAGTGCCCGCGGCTACGCGCCTTCGCCGCAGAGATCGCGCGCGAGAAGAAACGCGCGCATCGCGACTGCGACTACTGGGGAAAGCCGGTGCCGGGTTTCGGCGATCCGCAGGCGCGCGCGATCTTAGTCGGCCTCGCGCCGGGCGCGCACGGGAGCAATCGCACCGGCCGCCCGTTTACGGGCGACGCCTCCGGAGGCTTTCTCTATCCGGCGCTCTATCGAGCCGGATTCGCCTCCGCGCCGGTCGCGATCTCGCGCGACGACGGATTGCGGCTCGTCGACTGCTTCATCACCGCGGCGGCACGCTGCGCGCCGCCGCAAAACAAACCGACGCCAGGCGAACTGCAAAACTGCTTTCCGTATCTGTTGGAGGAGTTCGACGCGCTGGCGCACGTCCGCGTGATGATTGCGCTCGGCGCCATCGGTTTCGCGGCGATTTTGAAGATGCTCCAAGCGCGCGGCTTTACGTTCGACGGCTTCAAACCCGCCTTCTCACACGGCGCGCACTACCGCGCCCGACTCGGGGAGCGCGTCATCGATGTGATCGCCTCGTTTCATCCCAGCCGGCAGAACACAAACACCGGCAAACTCACCGTGCCGATGTTCGACGCCATCTTCACGAAGGCGCGCGAGATCCTCGGGCGTCGCTAGAAAATGCCCGAACCGAGTAGATTCGGGAGGGTTATGTTCCGATGAGGACCGTCTGACCGAGCGCCGGAGCAGGATGCGGAAGGCGCGAGCAATGTGTCCGAATCGGAATGTAACCGTCGCGAATCTACTTCCCGCCCTGTATCGCTGCGCTGCGAAGATGCAGATCGGCCATCAGCTGCGCGGGGACGGCGCTCGGCGCGTCCATCATCAAGTCGCGAGCGACCTGATTCTTCGGAAGCGCGATGACTTCGCGGATATTCTCTTCGCCGCAGGCGATCATCACGATGCGATCGATGCCCAGCGCCATCCCGCCGTGGGGCGGCGCGCCGTAATCGAGGGCGCGCACGAAGAAGCCGAAGCGATCCTCGATCTGCTCGGGCGTCAGCCCCAGCATCTCGAAGATCTTTCGTTGTTCGGCCGCCTTGTGAATACGGATCGACCCCGAGCCCAGCTCGTAGCCGTTGAGGACGAGGTCGTAGTGCTGGGCGCGCATCTTCGTCGGCGCGGAATCGATCAGCTCCCAATCGCCTGGTGCGGGCGCGGTGAACGGGTGATGCGCGGGCGCCGGTTTGCCGGACTCCTCGTCGATCTCCAGATACGGAAAGCCGGTCACCCAGGCGAACGCATACTGCTGCGGATCGCGCAGGTTGCAGCGCGCCCCGACCTCATTGCGCATCTTGCCGGCAACTGCGCGAGCCAGCTCTTCCCTGTCGGCGAAGAGCAGGACCGCGTCGCCCGTCTGCGCTTGCACGGCGGAAGTTACCGCCGCGATGTCGGCGTCGCTTAGGAATTTC
Source organism: Candidatus Cybelea sp. (assembly GCA_036264815.1). Lineage (GTDB taxonomy): Bacteria > Vulcanimicrobiota > Vulcanimicrobiia > Vulcanimicrobiales > Vulcanimicrobiaceae > Cybelea. The sequence goes on along the minus strand of DATAQH010000387.1, from coordinate 3,305 downwards.
GCCGCCGAGGATTTCGTTCCGTCGGCGCCTAGCGCGAGCCAGACCAGGCCTTTGCCGCCAAACTGCTTGGCGGTTTCGGTGAGCGCGTCGAAATCGCGACGGGAGAGCTGGGCACCCCCAGGGTAGCGCAGCGCCACGATCGCGCCGCCGGCTTCCAGCGCCGAGCGAAAGACGCCGAACTCCGTGTTGGTAAAGACGGAGCCCACGTCGGCCAGTTCTAATCCGAAGCGCAGGTCGGGTTTGTCGAGTCCGTATTTGGCCATCGCCGCTTGATGCGTCAGGCGCGCAAACGGCGGAAGCTCGATACCGAGCACGCTCTTCCACACGTGGCGCATCGCCGACTCCATCGTCTCCAGCACCTCGTCCTGCGTGCAAAACGACATCTCGACGTCGAGCTGGGTGAATTCCGGCTGGCGATCGGCCCGCTGATCCTCGTCGCGCATGCACCTCGCGATCTGCACGTACTTGCCGAAGCCCGCGATCATCATGATTTGTTTGAGCATTTGCGGAGACTGCGGCAGCGCGTAAAACGCCCCGGGATAGAGCCTGCTGGGAACGAGGTAATCGCGCGCTCCCTCAGGCGTCGACTTGATCAGCATCGGCGTCTCGATCTCGACGAAGCCGCGCTCGTCGAAAAAGTCGCGCATCGCCTTGACGATGCGATGGCGCAGCCGGATGTTCTCCTGCAAACGCGGCCGTCGCAGATCGAGGTATCGGTACTCCAAGCGCAGATTCTCGTCGACGTCTTCGTCGACGTTGATCTGGAACGGCGGCACCGCGGAGCGATTCAAAATCTCGAGCGCCTCGATCGCCACTTCGACGTCGCCGGTTCCCAAGCGCGGGTTCTCCGTGCCCGCCGGCCTGCGCCGGACGGTACCGCGCACGTTGAGCACGTCCTCGTGACGCAGGTGCTCGGCTTGCGAGAAGCTCGGATGCTGCGGATCGAAGACGATTTGCGTGACGCCTTCGTGGTCGCGCAGATCGACGAAGATCAATCCCCCGTGATCGCGCCGGCGATTCACCCAGCCGTTGAGTTCGACCGACTCTCCGGCACCCTGCGCTCGCAGCGCGCCGCACGAAACCTTAACCGCCACTACGACCCTCTTTTACGCCGGAGACGTAGTGGTATTGCAGGATCAGCTCCCGCGCGAGGCGCGAACGGGCGGAGCGCCGGTCGATCGAGGCCAGCAGCCTGGGAAAGCGCGTCAAGAGCGAATGCACCCCGAGCGAGACCGGCGTCATCCCCAAGTTCAGCATAACGTCGAAGCTGGGATGCTTGCGATAAAAGCGCGCGGTCGATCGTCCGGCGAGACGCATTTTCTCCTTCTGGTCGTCGTGCGAGACGTCTTGACAGTGATAGTTCACGGCGCGCGGCTCGTAACAGATCTCGATGCCGAGCCGCCGCAGTCGATAGCCGAGTTCGAGATCCTCGTGACCGTAACCGGTGAAGCTTTCGTCGAAGCAGCCGGCCCGCAGCAGGTCCGTACGCCGCACTGAGGCGTTGCCCGTGAGAAAATATAACCACGGCAGCCTCTTTCGCGAGGACGGATGGAGATGCCCGCGCGCTTGCGGGTGATCGCGCTTGTACTCGTACTCTTCGTAGTCACGCGCCTGCACCTCCAAACCGACGACGGCGATGCCGGTTCGTTGCAAATGCCGGGAGCGGTGCACCGAGAGCAGATCGGGCGATGCGAAGATATCGGCATCGTTGAACAGCACGATCTCGCCGCGCGCTTTCTGGATGCCGGCGTTGCGCGCGGCCGCACGGCCGGTGTACGCGCCCGGCAGATACCGTACGTTGGGATGCCGGTCCGCAACGTCGCGCAGGAATGCGGCCGTGCCGTCGTTCGAATTCGAATCGCAGACGAGCAGCTCGTACTGGCCGGGCAGAAGATCTTGCGCGAGCAGCGTCGGCAGAACCAGCGAGAGGGTGTCGAGGCGGTTGTAGGTCGGGATGACGACCGAGATCTCGGGCATTACGATACTTTCGCGCGCAGCAGCGAGGCTACGCCGCCGGCAATCTCGCCGCGGAACCGCGCGAGCATCTCCGGATCGGGCGCCGGCGGCTTGCGAACCAGAACGTGCGGAACGCCGTACGGCGACCACTCCTGCGAGTTCAGACGAAAGTAGCGATGTTCGAAGGCGACCAGCGTCGGCCGGCCGACGGCGCTCGCGACGTGCGTCGCACCGGTATCGACGGTGACGACGACGCGCGCGCGCTGCAGCACTGCCGCCCACTGATGGAACGGGAGCCGCCGCAAACAGCGGACGACGCTGGGCTTTGCTTCGAAAAAGGGGGCCTGCTCTTCGCACTCTCGCGCGCAGGTAATCACGACCGGTGCGAGTGCGCCGAGTTCGTCCACCATTTCAAGCGTGGACTCGAGCGTGCTGCCGCCGGTAAACCAGCGCGGCGCGAGGTGCAGGACGACGGGGCCTTCGGGAAGCTCGCGCGCGACGCTGCGGTCGGCGTCGACCAAGTCCAGCCGCAGGTGCGTGACGCGCTCGCGCGCACCGGCGAGCCCTACGAGGTCGAGCAGCTGGACGACCTCGTGCCGCACGATGCGGCGCGGGTCCCGATCGGAGAGCTCGGGATCGGCCTCAGAGACCATGATACGATTGAGGTAGAGCCGTGCGGTCAGCCGCGCGAGCCACCGCCGCTCGTAGGTGTATCCGACCCGCAAGGGCGCCTTCGTTGCTCCAACGAGCTGAAGATCGACGGAGCGCGGGGCCAGCGCGACGGCGACGTCGTAGCCGCGCAGGCTCGCGCCGAAGCTGCGCGGCGACGTCCCCTCCGGCAGAACGATGAGCTCGTCGACGTCGTCGTTACGCTCGACCACGACCCGATTGTAGTTGCTCGTTACGATGGCGAGATGCGCCTTCGGAAACGAGGCACGCACGGTGGCGATCGCGGGCGTCGAGAGCACCAGGTCTCCGATGCGGTCGGTGCGAGAGAGCAGCATCCTCACAGCGCGCGCTCCAGCTCTTCGTAGTAGATCTCATTTGCCAACGCGCGCACCGCGAGCAGCTCGCGGCGCGTCAGCTCGCGGTCGCCCCGCAGACCCGCGAGCCGGCGCTGGAGACGACGGTCCATTTTAAGCCCGCGGCGCAGCGCGGCCAAACGCCGCTGAACGGGATTGATTCCCGTCGCAAGATACGTGCGCCAGTGAGGATGCAGGCGCACGAGCGCGGCGGCGGTACGCGCCTTGGCGCGCGCTTGTGAAAGCATCGCCTCCACGCGGCCGACGCGGGGACGCGGCTTGAAGTGATAGACGAGGGCGCGCGGATTGAAGACGGCTCGCACGCCG
>DATAQH010000377.1:0-4190 GCA_036264815.1 Candidatus Cybelea sp. | reverse complement strand
CGTACCGTTCGTGGCGTCCGCACTCATCGCATCGGCGGGTTGGCCGTAGGCATCCGATACCGTTCCCAAAACGGCCCCGCACTGCGGGCGAAAGATCCGCAGCTCACGGGCGCCGCCGTCGGGCTCGATGAGATCGCCTTTCGCGTCGGATGCGAGATCGTTGACGGACGAGAGGCCCGTAATCGCGCACACCGCGGCTCCTTTACCGCTGCGCCGAAATCCGTAGACGCTGGTACCGTAAAACTCGCCTACGTATAAGCCTGCCTTGGCGGCGCGAGGGAGACCGCGGCGAAGCGGCAACGCCAACCCGACGCCGGAGGCTTGCCCAACCGGCGTAAATGCGGGCGTCGTCGTGCTGCAACCGGCGGCGAGCATCACGGCCGAAACACCCAACGGACGTAAGAAGCGCAGCACCCGCATCAAACTACGCGCGCGAACGGTAAAGCCCGTGCCTTCACTTTTTGCGTTCGCTGATGGCGGTGCCGATCGGAACCTCGAACCCGCTAATGATCTTCTCCTGCTCGCCCCCGCCCGGATACGGCCAGTACATCACCTGACCGCTCGTGGCGTTGGGGCCCACCACGGTGTTGCCTTGGATGAAGAACTGGACGACGTCGCTCGACCCCTGCGTTTGCGTTTGACCGATCATCGTGCCGACGCTGCCGGCAACCGTGAACTGATAAATCACGGGAGCTTCTTGATCGGCGATCGCGACGTACTTGCCGTCCCATTGAACGCCGCACGGCCCCCCGATCGTTTGATTCAGGGTAACGTTCTGCAGGCTCTTTGCGCCCTTGGGCAACTCGGCGAACGCGAACGAAAAGCTTGAGGGCTTTGTGCCGTCGACGAACAGGTTGCCGGCGGAGTCGTAGCCGCAGAAGTAGTCGGCGATCATTTCCGGGTCGGTGTAGTTCTTCGGCGTGCCGCGAGCTCGCCGGAAGACCGAAAGGCTGCCGTTGGTGTACGAGTCGTCAAAAATGTTCGTCGCCGCCAGGTCTCCGTTCACCCGGCTGACCGCACACCCGATCGGATGTTCGCCGGAGTCGGTGAGCGTCGCAATCGGTGTCGTGCCGCCGTGCGCGTATTCCAGGATTTGCGCCGCCCCGGAATTCGTGATGAAGACGTGCCCAGCCTTATCGACGCACATGCCTTGAGGCGTCGCGAACCCCGTCAGCGTTCCGACGAGCTTGCCGCGCGGATAGGAGAACACCTTAACCACGTCCGCGGCGGAATCGGAGGCGTAGAGTAATGCGCCTTTCTTCGCGTCAGGGTCCATCCACGAGGCGCCGGCGGCGATCGAAACCGCCGCGCTCGACGCCGCGGGCAAGGAATGCAGCGAATTCCCCGCGCAGCCGGCCAGGAGTGCAGCGACCGCGAGCGCGCCGGCTCCGCGCGTGAACGTGTTTGTATTCTTCATAGGAGCAAAAAGCGTAATCGCCTCGTCCGCTTAGTGTCAAGGCGCGTGTGAGAATACGGCGCGCGCGTGAGAAAACGGACCGCCTACACCGCGAGTTCGATGCCGATCTCGCGGGCAAGGCGTGCGTAACGCCGTTCGCCGGTGATGGTGGCGGCAACTTTGTAGGCGTGCCCGAGCGAGAGGAGGCTCCCGCTGCGATAGACGGTATCGATCGAGGCTTGAATTTGTTCGTGGGCGAGCATCTTGCGACCGATCGTATTGGCACTCGAAGCGATCACGCGCTGCAGGCCGCCGCAGATCCGTGTGTAGCCCGCGGCGCGCGCCAGACGTTCGGATGCCGTCGCAACAACGATGCTTCGCTCGGGCTGCCCGATCTTTGCCAGATAGATCGCCTCGAAGGCTTTGCAGAACAGCCAGCTGTAGCTGCCCTTCGCGAAAGCGTCGCCCAGCGTCGGCAGCATCGCCCCGGCGAGGCGCCAGTGCGAACCGCCGATGAGCGCGTCGGTCATTTCCAGTCGCGCCATCGCAGCGAGGCGCCGGCCGCCAAAATCCGCGGCCAAGCGCAAAGCGTCCCGCGAGTAAAGCATTGCCGTCTTGGCATCGCCCAAAACGACGTGAACGGACATGAGATTCAGCAGCGAGCGGACCTCGTTCTCGATCGAGCCGCTTCGACGCGCCAGCTCCAGGGCCGAATGAAAGTTGTCGAGCCGCCTCGCCACGCTCGGGCGCTCTTGCACGCCCGGCGCAACCCACTGCAGCCGCGACAGCGTGCGCGCGACAAAGCTTTTCTGCGGAAAAGAATCCGGCAGCGAGCGCGCTCGTTCGGCGGCGAGCGCCGCAAGCGTTTTGGCGCGCTCGAAATCGCCGATCGCCTCATGCTGCTCGGCGCCCTCCGCGAGAAGGTCGGCCACGACCGCTTGCGATACCGCATCGCCGGTCGATTCCTCTATCGAAGCACGTCGGATCGCCTCTTCTAAGATGGGTAAACTTTTACCGGACCCGGGCTCGTCGAAAGCGAGCCGAGCGGCCCAGACCTCGATTTGACACTCACCGACGAGTGCGTCGCGGGCCGCCATTTCGTCGCGCGATGCCTCCAGGACCGCTCGCGCCTGCGTGAGGCGCGAGCGCGAGTGCGCGAGATCGCCGCGCTCCCGTTCGACCGAAGCGATGAGGCACAGCGCTCGGATTCGCGCCGAAGCCGACGGCGCATGTGCGGCGATGTCGTCGCAGATCCGTTTCGCGCCGGAAAACTCTCCGAGCCCGGCTCGCCGCTCTGCCAGCTCGAGCCGCACGGACGCGAGATCCGTGGAATCGTAAGCCAGGCGCGCCGAGCGCTGCGACATGATGCGCGCGATGCGAAGGCACAACTGCTGTTTCGCACGGTAATACTGTTGAACCGAGAGGCCGAGCGCGTTTGCCGCGATTCGATACGTTCCGTCCCTCGTGCGCATCGCTTCGAGAAGGCGCGCGTTGCGCTGCGCGCGGCGATGCAGTCCGGCTTCCCGGTCGTCGCGCTCGCACTGCTCGGCCGCTTGCCGGACGGCGCGACGTGCCGCTACCATGCCTTCGATGTCGGTGCAACGCTCGAAATAGTGCGCGACAAGCGGATTGCGGCGCAACTCGGCCGGCTCGTCGAGGTGGCGAAACAGATGCCTGGCGGCTACCTCGATCGATTCAGACGGATTCGCGCGCGGCATGACGCTTCGTCATTTTCCGGCGTACGCCCGGCGAGCCTGCCGGACTTTGGCACGCGCAGGATTTGCCGCAATCCGGGCCTGCAGGCTGGCAGCTCGTTAGGCGGAAAGCGTTCGGGGCGATTCCAATGAAAACGCCTACACTCAGCCGTGCCGTTGCTGTAGCCGGCATCGCAGTATTCCTCGCCGGCTGCACCAGCGCAGGGGCGCCGTCTGAGGCCGCTCTCCCGAGCGCATTGGCTCCCGGCGGACTCGCTTTTGGCGGACGTGATCCCGCCAATTCGGTAGGCGAGGTCTTCCCCGAGCAATTCAGCCTCGCACGTAGGCGGTCATTCCACCCTCATCTCCTCTGGGCGACGCCCGATCTCGCCGGAACGCCACGGTTGCTTTTCATATCCGATTTCGATTCGGGTAACGTGAATATATACTCGATGCCGGACTTGACCATCAAGGCCCAGCTCGCGGGCTGGAGCGCCCTGCAAGGCGAGTGCCCAGACAGGAGTGGGAATGTCTATATCGTCGATGCCGAGGCGCGATACATAACCGCGATCAGTCGCGCAGGCGAGGAGCACGGCATACTGACGGACGATGACGGCACACCGTTAAGTTGCGCCGTTAACCCGATCAACGGCGACGTCGCCGTTACCAATAACGTCACGTCCGGCAATGGCAACATCGTGATCTTTCCGGGCGGCAGCGGTAGCGGCGCGCCGATCTCGGTTCCGCGTATGCACACCTACTTCTTCGACGGCTACGATCGCAGCGGCAACCTCTGGGTGGACGGCTACGCCGCGAACTCAAAAAGCATTGTCGCCTCCTGCTCGGGCTCGCATTGCAGAGAGATTCCGGTCAGCAACGGGACGATCTTCCACCCGGGTTTCGTGCAGTACGCGGCGGCGCAGAAGACGTGGTACGTCGCAGACAGAGAATGTGGCGGCGCGACACGTTTCTGCATCTACCCGGTCTCCGCCAGCGGCGTGTTGGGCAACGAAATCACGCTTACCGACGCGCACGGCGCACCGGTCTGCGACATGTTTCAGGGCACGATCACCGACGCAGGGAGCAGAGTCTTCGTCGGC
>DATAQH010000327.1:0-4007 GCA_036264815.1 Candidatus Cybelea sp. | reverse complement strand
GCCTTCGGCACGTCGTCGACATCCGATCGCAGCACCGCTACGGCTAGGTCTGTGAGCGATGCGGTTGCGGTGTCGGAACGAACGAGGGCGATCGCCTTACCGCCGAGCGCGCGAGCGAGCATCATCGCCGACATCCCGACGGAACCGGCCGCGCCGGCGACGATCACCCACTCGCCCGCGGTAAATCCAGCCGACTCGACGAGCGCACTCCACGCGGTGACGAAGGGCACGCCGGCCACGGCGGCCTGCTCCGCGCAAAGACGCGCAGGACGCGCGATGACGGCATCCTCCGGGAGGATCATGTGCTCGGCATGCGATCCATCGGCGGTCATTCCCAGCACTCCGCCGCCCGAGCCCCAGACCCGCATTCCGACGTACTTCGGATCGCCTTCGATCACGCGTCCGGCAAAATCTCGTCCGGGCGTGCGGGGCAGCGTCACCTGCGAGAAGCGCCCGAGCGCGACGCCGATGTCGCTCGGATTAACGCCCGCCGCCTCGATTTCGATGCGAACCGATTTTGGCGGCAGCGCCGCGTCGCCGATCTCTTCGATCCGCAAATTGGCGAGCGGGCCGAAGGCTTCGACGCGCAGGGCCTTCACGCGCGCTTGGTCGCGGGTACGCGGGCGGCGACGACGGGCACCATCCAGACCGCGTAGCGCGCGGGATCGCGGATGTTGGCGATCATCTGGTTGAAGTATTCGACGGCAAGCTCCGCGCTGACCGAGGTTGCCTCGCCGATCGCCTCGGCATATCCATCTCGCCAGGCTTCGATGATTTCGGCGAACGTCTCGCGCGGAACGCGCAGCGTATCGACGACCACATAGTCGATCGTGATCTCCTCGAGCCCGAGGGCTGCGAGCATCCCGTAGATGTTGCGGCCGATGAAAAGATCGGTGTTGCCCTCGAGTTCCATCGTCGGGGGAACTTCGTGCCAGAAATCGCGCGGATCGAGACGCCCTCGCTGGAAATGCAGCATCCCGTAATCCTCGGGAATCAGGTGAAGGTGACCGCCGGGGCGCGTCACGCGCACGAGCTCGGCCAGCACTCGCTCGACTTGGGGAATCGAGTGGAGTACGTGCCGGCAGAGCGTCAGATCGAAGCTGGCGTCATCGGCTTTGAGCGCAAAGACGCTTTGATGCTCGAAGGTTAGCCGGGGCGCGAGCTCGCCGTACCGTTCGCGGGCACGCTCCAAGTGCTCGTTGAGGATGTCGACGGCTAAAACGCGGGCGTTGGGAAAGAGTCCCGCGACGCGCGAAGAGATCTCACCCGTGCCGCAGCCGGCGTCGAGAATAAGCGCCTCTGAAGGCAGCGAGTACCGCTGCACGAGCGCGATTTCTTGCGGCCAGATGGCGCGCGCTTGTGCGTCGAGGTTGCGGACCATCGACTCGTCCGCCATCTGCGCGGCCTGAGGGTTGAGATCCATCAGCGTTTGGCGACGGCCGAGAGATCGCGATCGCCCAAGCCGCGATCCGAGACGTTGCGCAGCAACGCTTCGAGCGCGTCGACGACCGGCAGCCGCTCGTGTTTTGCCGCCCCCTGCATGAGGATCGCGTCTTTACGGGCCATGTCGATGCTCCACATCGGATCGTAGTTGCCCTCGACCATGCGCTTTCCGCGTCCGTGAATTTGGCCGCTGGGGTCGTAGAAATCGAAGAGTTCGAAGGCCTGTTGTCTGGTCAGTCCTTGTTCTTCGGCCATCCGCAGCATGTCGTTGAGGCCGCCGACGACCGTCAGGATCATCGCATTGCCCATCAGCTTGTAAACCGCGGCGAGGTCGGGCCGTTCGCCGAGATAGCGCAAATCGCTGCACATTCCCGAGAGCGGCTCGCGCAGCCGTGCAAAGAGTGAGGCGTCCCCCGAGGCAAGCATCACGCCCTTCGAATCGAGCGCCATCGGCGGCCCCATGAAGACCGGTGCGTGCAGCAGCGAGTGCCCGGACGCGTTCAACCGTTCGACGCGTTCGGCGACGCGCTGCGGCAAGAGGGTCGTATGATCGACGATCGGCACGCTTGCGGAGATACCCGGCAGCGCCGCGTCGAGCACCGCGTCGACGCTCACGTCGTCGTTCAAGCAAAGATGCACGCGTTGCGCGCCTTTGGCGGCTTCGAGCGGATCGCCGAAGGCCGTCGCGCCATCGGCCTCCAACGCCGTCGCCTTTGCCGCCGTTCGGCTCCACACGCGTACGGGGATGCCGCGTCGGCGCATGCTGCGAATCATCGCCGAGCCGAGCATCCCGGCGCCGTAGAACGCGACCGTCTCCATCAGGCTTTCACCGGCCGGCGCGCGAGCAGATTGAGCAGCGCGACGATCGCCGCGGCGGCGAAGGCAAACCAGATCTGCTCGGGCTGCGTGAGAAACGTCAGATTCAGCGCGTTGTCCAGCGAGTACGCGCCGTTCCCGCAGAACGCGATTGCGAGCGCCCCAGCGACGTAGGCGGCATTGAGCTCCCAGCCGCCGTTGCTGATGAAGAAGCCTTTGGAGATGTGCACCGCGCCAACGGCGACGATCATCACGAGGACGATGAGCACAGGGCCGAGCGCGCCGCCCAGGCCCAGGAGCGTGAGCAGGCCGCCGCCGGTCTCTCCGAGGCCGGCCATCCATGCAAAGATGATTCCGGGGCGAAAGCCGAGGCTTTCAAACATGCCGGCCGTCCCGCGAAGTCCCGGACCGCCGAACCAGCCCAAGAGCTTCTGGGCTCCGTGAGCGGCAAGCGCCAAACCCACGATCAGCCGAACGATCAGAAACGCGATGTCCATGCTTCCTTCCTCTCCGGCTTTACGTCGCGATAAACACACCCGCGAAGGCGAAGGTTTACGGCTAGGGATCTCCCTTGCCGACCAGCTCCTGGGCGAGGACGAAGTGAATGCCGGAGGCTTTCAGCTGCGGCAGGAGCGCCTGGACGGCGGCCAGCGTCGTCGGTTTCGGATGCCCGATGGCGATCGCGCTGCCGGTCTCGCGCGCGATGCGTGCCGCTTCGAGCAGCTGCGCCTCGCTATACGCAACGTCGGCGCGATTATCCAAAAAGACGTTGCGCGCAGCCGTCGGGACGCCCATCTCGCGGGCGGTCGACTCGCCGACCGACGCCGCGTTCGTACGGGAGTCGATGAAGAAGAGTCCGTGCTGCGAAAGGACGCCGAGTACGTCGTGCATCACGCGCGCATCCGCGGAGGCTTTGCTTCCTTCGTGGTTGTTGACGCCGCCGGCGAGCGGAACTTGCGCGAGATCGTCTTGAACTTGCGCGACGATCTGCGCGTCGCTCATCTCGGTCGTTACCTTACCGGGCCCCGGGTTCATCCCCGACAGCGTCTCCATGGGCAGGTGAAGCATCACGCCTTTGCCCGCGGCGGCGGCCTCGTGCGAGATCAGATCGCCGTATCGAACGTGCGGCAAGACGGAGAGGGTCACCGGCACGTTGAGTGCGACGAAGCCGCGCTCGGTCTGCAGCCACTGCCCGCAGTCGTCGACGATCAACGCGAGCTGCGGCCCGTTTGGATTCTCGCTGACCGACGGCTGCGGCGCTGGCGCCAGCGATGCTTCCGGCGAGGGTGACGCGGTCGTCGCTTCGAGCGGCGGCAAGCTGGACGATTCGGCCGGTGAGAGCGTCGGCTCGGCGGCTGCGGGCTCCTCGGTGGCTTCCTCGCTCGGTGCCTCAGAGGCCGCCGGGGTGACGATTTCGGCGACGTGCCGCCGATGATCGGGAGCCTTAGGACGAAGCAACTGCCAACCGGCAAAAGCGGCGAAGAGTAAGAGCGCGACGAGCGCGACGCTTCGGCCCGCGCGGGAGCCGGGACGACGTTTTGATTTCCTGGGCACCGGCTGAACTTCTTTCGGCAATCCAGGATATCACCCTCGGCAGGCTGTAGCATTGCGAGCTATGCACTTACAAGGACGCACGTTTTTGGTCAGCGGCGGAAGTTCGGGCCTGGGAGCCGCTTGTGTTACCGAGTTTGCCGGAGCCGGCGCGAACGTCGTGATCGGCGATATCAGCGAACGCGGCGAAGAGCTCG
>DATAQH010000291.1:0-13508 GCA_036264815.1 Candidatus Cybelea sp. | reverse complement strand
ACGGCAGAGCGCGTCATCGGGCGCGAAGGGCCGCTGCCGCTCGAACGCTTCACCAAAGTCATCACCGTCAATCTGATCGGGACGTTCAACGTCATTCGTCTGGCGGGTGCGAAGATGATCGAAGGCGCGGTCGAGCCCGGCCAGGATCGCGGCGTGATCGTCTGCACGGCCTCGGTCGCCGCGTACGACGGCCAGATCGGACAGGCCGCCTACGCGGCCTCGAAGGGCGGAATCGTCGGGCTCACCCTACCGGTCGCACGCGAGTTCGCGCAGCATCAAATTCGCGTCTGCAGCATCGCCCCGGGCATCTTCGATACGCCGTTGCTCGCCGGGCTGCCCGAAGCTGCGCGTGAGTCACTCGGTAAGCAGGTTCCATTCCCGTCGCGCCTGGGGCGGCCGGCCGAATACGCCCACCTCGCGCGGCACATCGCCGAGAACCAAATGCTCAACGGTGAAGTGATTCGCCTGGACGGCGCGATTCGGATGGCGCCGCGCTGACCGTTTCGTGAAAACCGTACTCTGCGCCGGGCTGATGCTGCTCGGCCTCTCGCTCGCGTTCGTTCCGTCTCACGCGGTCGCCGTCTCGCCGGCGGCGAAGGCCACACCGATTCCGTTGCCCTCGCCAGAGCGGCTGCTCTACGAGATTCGCCGGCAGTTCCGCTCGCATCGGCCGCCGCCGCCGTACGTCACCTACACGCTGATTCGAAAGCAAACGCTCGACGACGGCTATCCCGATCTGCTCAACAGCTACACCTATCACATCTGGTGCCGGACGGTCGATCGCGCGGCGTTGGGGCGGCGCGTCTATCACGGTTCTTCGCGCGGCACGCTCGAGTTTTTGCGCGCGTCGTTCAACGAGCCGTGGGATCCGGGGCCGCCGACCGCCGATCTCTTCGAGCCGGCGCCGGTGCACCCGCACACGAATCCGCGCGACTTCGTTCCCACGCCGGAGCCGACCGGCAGCCTGCCGCCCCTCATCGCGGTAGTCACCGTCATGGGCGAGTTCGATTATCGCGTCACGCGGGTTGCCAACGAGGGCGACGAGATTCACGTTAGCCTTCAGGCGCGCCGGGATCCCGACCGCAATCGTTTGCGGGAACTCTATGTGGACGCCAAGACGCTCGAACTGCGCGAAGTCGTAGCGACCGACAAACTCTACGACGAAGGCAGCGACCGTAAAGTCTATCCGATGCTCTTCACGGTGACGCTCACCTGGATGCATAACATGCCGATCGTAACGCATATTCACGGTACGCCGACCTATCAGCAGGACGCCGACTATCTCGGACGCGACGCGACCGTCGACTACGACTTTACGGACATCACGTTCCCGGACACGTTACCCGACTGGTACTTCGATCCGCGCACGTACGCCGCGCACGCCAACGACGCCCCGAGCTAAAGGCGCGCTAACTCGGATCCGGCGCGTTGGGTTTGACGAGCTGCGGATACTCCTGGCGCAGGACCTTGAGCTTGGGCAGGTCGTTGACGACGATGTACGGATTCTGCGGATTGTGCAGGGCGTAATCTTGATGGTACGCCTCGGCCGGATAGAATCCGCGTAACGGAGAGACGATCGTCACGATTCGCGACGGATAGGCGTGCGTCTGATCGAGATGCGCGATCGCCGCGACTGCCGTACCCTGCTGCTGCGCGGTCGTGTAGAAGATTTCGGAGCGATACTGCGTGCCCTGGTCGGGGCCTTGGCGATTGAGCTCCGTCGGATCGTGCGCAACTTTGAAGTAGACGTTGAGCAGCGACTTGAATGAGATCTTCGCCGGATCGTAGGTGATCTCGACCGACTCCGCGTGTCCGGTCGCACCGGTGCTTACCGTCTCGTACTGCGCGGTAGATGCTTCGCCGCCGGCGTAACCCGCAACGACGCGATCGACGCCTTTGAGCTGCTCGAAGACCAGCTGCATTCCCCAGAAGCAGCCGCCGGCGAGCACGACGCGCTGGTCGCTCGACGGCGCCGCCGCCTGAGCGGGGGCGGACGCGGCGATGCGAAGTCCGAGAAGAAGAACGGCGCTAAGAGGACGTTTCATATCCTCTTAAACGCCGAAACCGGAGAATTGGATGACCCTTCGACAGGGTCAGGGTGACACGGCTTGGGGTCAGGCTGACGCGGTGAGGTACTTCGCGAGCCAGTCGAGCCACAGCTTCGTCAGCTCCGCCGACTGCCGCGGGCCGTCGGGCCCGTGCGTGCTCGCTGGGAAAACGGCAAAGCGAACCGGCACGTGGTTTTCGGTAAGGGCGTGAAAGAGTGCGTACGATTGGGTGATCGGAACGACCGGATCTTGCGTCGTGCCCCAGATCAGCGTCGGCGTCGTAATCTGCGCATAGTACGTGATCGGCGAGTTCTCCCGGTAGATGCGTTGCCCGTCATCGGTCCAGGGTGACGCACCGAGCGGATAACGATCCTGCACGTTGGACGTCGAGAGATTATATTCGTCGAACTCGCTATTTACCGCCGCGCCGGAGATCGCCGCGCGCCAGAAGTGGTAGTGCCCGATCATCCACGACGTGAGCTCGCCGCCGTACGACCAGCCGGAGACCGCCACGCGAGCGGAGTCTACCTCCGGGCGTTGCTCGAGCGCGGTCAAACCTGCGAGAATGTCGGAGCTCGGGCCGACGACGGTGTCGTGCACGATCGCCGTCATGTACGCATTGCCGAGGTTGTCGCTGCCGCGGTAGTTCGGCTGGAAGACGACGCAGCCGCGCGAGGCGATCATCTGCGCGAGCGGCCACTGTTCCCAGACGAAATCGCGCGAGTTCGACAGCCCGGGTCCGCCGTGAATCAGGAGTACGATGGGATATTTGCGGCCCGGCACGGCGTTGGGCGGATCGGTCACGACCCCGTCTTCGGCGAATCCGCCGGGTCCCGTCCAACGAAGCTCGCTCATCGCCCCCGTCGCGAAGCCGGCGAGAAAGTCGTTGTAGTGCGTCACGCGGCGCGGTTGATTCGATCCCGCGCGCAGGAGATAGAGTTCGCGCGCGCTCGCCGGCGTCGTCGCGATAAACGCGATCGTACCATCGTGTGCGATGCTGGCCGCAGCTCCCCCGTCGAACGTGCTGCTCGAGTAGGGATCGCAGATCGGGTGGATCTCGCCTAAGGGGACCGGGCTTGCGCTGCCGCCGGGCGTGGCGATGAAGAAAAGATTGCTCGTTTCGCTGGCGGCGCAGAGCAAGAGGCGACCGTCGGGAAGCCAGAGCGAAGCGGCGACGTTGCGGTCGAGGCTGCCGGTAAAGGCGTCGTCGCGGTCGCCGGTGAGAATCCGCACGGTCGTTTCGGCGTTGAAGTCGCCGCCGTGCGGATACCAGTACGCAAGCCGCGAGCCGTCGGGTGAATACGCCGGGCTCAGTTCGAAGGCCGAGTGTCCGGTAAGCTTGCGCATCGCGCCGCCGCGCGTGTCGATCTCCCAAAGCGTCGAATACTCGTCGTCGCCGCTGAACGTGTTCGCGACGCGCGTGAGAACGATCGAGCGGCCATCGTGCGTCCAAGCGATCTGCGGCGAGAAGATGCCGCCGGGATCGGTCGGCGCGATCGTCCACGAGCCGCTGGTAAGCCGCCGCGCCGCCCCGCCGTTCGCCGGGACGATCCATAGGTGCTCGGATGGCGTCGGCGCGCTCGCGGTGTAGTCGTTGTCGCCCGCGTAGAAGAAGGGTGCGTCATCGTGCGGATCGGCGGCGACGAAGGCGAGCTCGCGACCGTCCGGACTCCAGGCTTCGTCGACGACGTCGCCCTTGGCTTGGGTGAGCCGTCGCGAACGGCCGTCTTCGCGGACGAAGAGCTGGTGCGCGTCGCCGGAAGCCTGTGCCAGGTAGGCCAGCCGCGAGCCGTCGGGCGACCAGCGGGGCACGGCGACGTCCTTTCCGCGCAGGATCGTGCGGGTTTCGTTCGCGGCGAGGTCGAGGATGGCTAAACTATTGACGTAGGCGTCGTGTTTAACGTCTTGCGTGATGACGATGAAGGCGACGCGCCGCGCGTCGGGCGAGATCGCGGGCTCTTCCAGGTCGACGATCCGGCTCATGCCGGCGAAGCTGAGGGCGGGCAGCGCGGCATCGCCCGGCCGCAGCGCGGCCAGCAAAAAACCCAGCGCGAGCGCAAGGCCGCGCAGCTTACGTCACGTCCGCTTGCGCAAGCCGAGCAGGCCCAACAGCCC
Source organism: Candidatus Cybelea sp. (assembly GCA_036264815.1). GTDB lineage: Bacteria > Vulcanimicrobiota > Vulcanimicrobiia > Vulcanimicrobiales > Vulcanimicrobiaceae > Cybelea. Next base: position 9,345 of record DATAQH010000291.1, on the reverse strand, counting down.
GAGGAGTCCGATCAAACCCCAGTCGCCGCCGCTGCCGGACGTAACGACCTCGGTCTCACCCGGCGTCTCACCGGGATTCGGGCTCTCGAAAGGGGCGGCATTCTCTTTGGGATTCTCCGTAACAAAGGGGTTAACCGTTGCCGACGGCGCCGTCGATGCTTGGTCCATCTGCGCATCCGCGACGCGCGGCACGAGTGCTATTCCGAGTGAGAGCAGGGCAAATAGTGCGATGCTGTGTCTCATGAGATTTCTTCCCCCGCATATCGAACAGCCGCGCCGGTCTATCCCGGAGCACGGCGGCCGATGTGGAATATATTGCTCGCATGCGTGAGTTTTTCCACCCGCTGGTGCAAGAGTGGTTCGACGCGACCTTCAGCGCGCCGACCGAGCCTCAGACCCGCGGCTGGCCGGCCATCCGCTCCGGCGGCGATGCCTTAATTTCGGCGCCCACCGGCTCGGGCAAGACGCTGGCGGCCTTCACACTCTGCCTCGACGATCTGGTCCGCCGGGCGGTCGCCGGGACCTTGCCCGAGCAGACGCTCGTCGTCTACGTTTCTCCGCTGAAGGCCCTGACCAACGACGTCCGCGAGAACCTGGAGAAACCGCTCGGCGCGCTGACGACGCTGGCGATCGAGCGCGGGGTCACGATGGCGCCGATTCGCACGGCCGTACGCACCGGCGATACGACGCCCGCGCAACGCCAGAGCATGCTGCGCAAGCCGCCGCACGTACTGGTGACGACGCCGGAATCGCTCTTCATCTTGCTGACCGCCGAGAAGTCGCGCGCGCTCTTCGCAAGTGTGAAGACGGTCATCGTCGACGAAATTCACGCGATGGCGGCCGACAAGCGCGGCTCGCATCTGGCGCTGACGCTTGCGCGGCTCGATCACTTGGTCGAGCAGAGCGGCGCCCGCAAACCGCAGCGCATCGGGCTCTCGGCCACGGTGCGGCCGCTCGAAGACGTCGCCCAATTCCTGAGCGACCGCACGACGACGATCGACGTCGGACACCGCCGCGAGATGGAGCTGCGCATCGAAGTCCCTAGCGACGAGCTCGGCCCGGTCGCCAGCAAAGAGATGTGGGGCGAAATCTACGATCGCGTCGCCGAGCAGATCCGCGCGCATCGTACGACGCTAATCTTCGTCGGAACCCGCAGGATGAGCGAGCGCGTCGCCTTCGCGCTCAACGAGCGTCTCGGCGAAGGCTTCGTGATGCCGCATCACGGCAGTTTGGCGCGAGAACTTCGCTTCGACGTGGAGCAGCGTCTGCGCGACGGTCAGCTGCGAGCGGTCGTCGCGACCGCGTCGCTCGAACTTGGCATCGATATCGGTTCGGTCGACCTCGTCGTGCAGCTCGGCTCGCCGCGCGCGATCGCGGTCGCGCTGCAGCGCATCGGGCGTTCCGGCCACTGGGTCGGCGCGTTGCCCAAAGGAATCTTCTACGTCACCACGCGCGACGAGCTGATCGAGTGCGCGGCGCTCGTGCGCGGGATTCGCGGCGGCGCGCTCGACGCGCTCGAGATCCCCAAAGCCCCGCTCGATATCCTCGCGCAGCAGATCGTCGCCTCGTGCGCGCAGCACGAATGGGACGTCGAAACGCTCTACGCGCTCGTGCGCGGCACGTTCGCGTATCGCACGCTCGAGCGCAGCGACTTCGACGCGGTCGTCACGATGCTCGCCGACGGCATCGCGACCTCGCGCGGACGCAGCGGAACCTTCCTGCACTACGATCGCGTCAACGGCAAGCTCCGGGCACGACGCGGCGCGCGGCTGGCCGCGATCACGAGCGGCGGTGCGATTCCCGATATGGCGAGCTTCAACGTCATCGTCGAGCCGGAAGGGCACGTGATCGGTTCGCTCGACGAGGATTTCGCCGTCGAAAGCATGGCCGGCGATATCTTCCTGCTGGGCACCAACTCGTGGAAGATCCGGCGCGTGGAGGCCGGCGTCGTTCGCGTCGAGGACGCGCACGGCGCGCCGCCTTCGATCCCGTTCTGGAACGGCGAAGGGCGCGGGCGGACGATCGAACTGTCGCGCGAAGTCTGTGCGGTGCGCGTCGCGATCGACGAACGCACCGACGAAGCGGCGATCGCGTGGCTGCAAGAAGAGTCTGCGCTCGATTCCGCCGGCGCCGAACAGGCCGTGGCATACGTGCGCGCGGGCAAGAAGATCCTCGGCGTCGTCCCGACGGACCGGACTCTGGTCGCGGAGCGCTTTTTCGACGAGGGCGGCGGAATGCAGCTGATCCTGCACACCCCGTTCGGCGCGCGCATCAACCGCGCGTGGGGGCTGGCGCTGCGCAAGAAGTTCTGCCGTTCCTTCAACCTCGAACTGCAGGCGGCCGCGACCGACAACGGCATCGTGCTCTCACTGACCGATCAGCACGCCTTTCCGCTCGACGTCGTCTTCGAGTTCGTTCGCTCGGCGAGCGCCGAGCAGACGCTCACCCAAGCCTTGCTTCCGGCGCCGATGTTCGCCGCGCGCTGGCGCTGGAATGCGACGCGGGCGCTCGCGATTCTGCGCTTCAGCGGCGGCCGCAGAGTGCCGCCGCAACTTATTCGGATGCGCGCCGACGATCTGGTGGCGGCCGTCTTCCCCGATCAAGCCGCCTGCCCCGAGAATCTCACCGGGCCGATTCGCATTCCCGACCACGTGCTCGTACGCGAGACGCTCTCGAACTGTCTTCACGAGGCGATGGATCTCGATGGCTTCATCGCCATCCTGCGCGAGATCGAGGCCGGCTCGCTGCAGACCGTGGCGGTCGATACGCCCGAACCGTCGGTCTTCTGCCACGAGATCCTCAACGCCAATCCGTTCGCCTACCTCGACGACGCCCCGCTGGAAGAACGCCGGGCGCGCGCGGTGCAGCTGCGCCGTACGATGCGCGACGACGTCGACGGCGCCGGCATCTTGGATCCCGCGGCGATCGCGCAGGTTGCCGAAGAATCGTGGCCGGTCGTTCGCGACGCCGACGAGCTGCACGACGCGCTCGCGACGCTGATCGTCATGCCGCCCGTGCCGCAATGGAAGGCCTGGTACGAGGAGCTCGTTGCGCAACGGCGCGCGATGACCGTCGCGCAGTTTTGGACTTGTGCCGAGCGGCAAGATCTCGCGCGGGCCGCCTACGAGGCGGGCGGTGAAAACCGCGAGGAGGCGGTCACCGAGATTCTGCGCGGTTGGCTCGAGTCTAGCGGCCCGCTGACGGTCGCGCAGATGACCGAGCGTCTGCAGATCGAGGCCCCGGCGATCGAGGCGGGGCTGCTTCGCCTCGAAGCGCAAGGCCAAGTGCTGCACGGAAGATTCCGCAGTGCGACGCCGGACGAACAGTGGTGCAATCGCCGGGTGCTCGCGCGCATCCACCGGCTCAGGGTTGGGCGGTTGCGGCGCGAGATCGAGCCGGTTACCGCGGCGCAGTACATGGCGTTTTTGCAGCGCTGGCAGCACGTCGCTGCGAGCTCGCGGCTGCACGGCATCGATGGAACGCTGCAGATCGTGCGACAGCTCGAGGGGTACGAGGTTCCTACGGTCGCGTGGGAGGGGCAGATTCTCCCGGCGCGCGTCGCCGGTTACAAAACCGAATTTCTCGACCGGCTCTGCTACTCGGGCGACGTGATGTGGGGGCGCCTCTCACCGCATCCGGCGCTGGAACCGCGCGAGGTTGAAAACTCCCGCCGCGTCCGGCCGACGCGGCTCGCGCCGATCTCGCTCTTCCTGCGCGCGAACGCGCAGGAGCTGATCGTTCGCCGCAAGGATCCCGGCGAAGCGCTCTCGCACGCCGCGCGCGAGATTCTCGCGACGGTCGAAGAGCTGCGCGCGCCGTTCTTTGCGGAGATCGTTCGCGCGACCAAACGTTTGCCCAGCGAGGTCGAGGAGGCGCTCTGGCAGCTCGTCGCCGCCGGATTGATCACCGCCGACGGCTTCGACGCGCTGCGCTCGCTGAGCGACGCGAAACGCCGGCTCGGCGAACGCGGGCTGCGCGCGCGCCCGCGATCTTCCAGCGGCCGGTGGACGCTCTTGCAGGCCGCGACGCAGCGGATCGATACCGAAGGCTTCGCTCGCCGGCTGCTCGCGCGCTGGGGGGTCGTCTTTCGCGACGTCATCGCGCGCGAATCGCTCGCGCCGCGATGGCGCGAGCTCTTGCTCGTGCTGCGCCGGATGGAGGCGCGAGGTGAGATTCGCGGTGGCCGGTTCGTCGCCGGTTTCGTCGGCGAACAGTTTGCGCTTCCCGAGGCCGTCGACGCGCTACGCGCGGTGCGGCGGACCGGCGAGAGCGCGCAGATCCGCGTCGGCGCTTACGATCCGCTCAGCCTCGCGGGAATCATCGTGCCGACCGAAGAGACTGCGCACTTCGTGCCGGTCTCTTTACCCGGATAGATCTCGACGACGGCGGTCGCCGCCCCGGGGATTTGCACGCCTTCGAGCAGGGTTCCAACGCCGCCGATAACGCCGCCGTACTTACCTTTGCTCGCTTTTGCGTAGCAGGGGCCGAAGTTGAACGGAATATTATAGATCACCGCCTGGCCGTAGACGGTGTAGGGTTTGCGGGGATCGATCTGTTTGCCGGTGAGTCCGCCGCCGGCGTCGACGTTGCTGCCGAACGACGTTCCGCCTTGCAGCGCGAGCTGCAGGTAGAAGATCGGCGTACCCTTGCCGAGATTCGGCATGTGATCGTAGTTCGTCGTGCTGCTCGTCAGCTCGAGCTGAACCGCCGGATTCGCCGGCGGGTATTTAATCGTTCCACCAAAGCCGCCGAATGCCGGCACGCAGAGCGAACCCCCTTTGGTTGAAAGGAGCTGCGTCACCGAAGCGTACTCTTTGGTCGTCTTCTGCCCTTTGCAGTCGGGAGGCACGGCGTCGGGTGCGATCGCCGCCGGGTTGAGCGCCCCCACCGGCACAACCGTCGAGGCGTGCTGCGCGCAGGCGGCGAGCGCAATTAGTACCGCGACGGCAGACGAGCCGCGCAAGCAGCAACGAAGAAACGACATCAGGTAAAATCCTTTCGCCGGCGAGGTGCGCTACGGTTTCGCCGAGGGCGCGGCGGCACCTCGGTCAGCCGGAGGTTCCCTCACATTCTTGCGAGACTTGCGCGCCCGGATAGATCTCGATGACGCCGAAGCCGTTGCCGGTGATCGTCGCGTTGTCGAAGAGCGCGCCGATGTTGGGTAGCAGGCCGCCGTCCGCGCCGTAGGCGGCGACGCTGTAGCAGGGCGTAAACATGAAGACGAGATGGCCGACCGCGACCTGCCCGAAGGCCGTGTATGCCTGCCCGGGAACGAACTTGCTGCTCGAAAGGCCGCCCTGGGACGGGACGCTCGCCCCGAAACGCGTGTTTTCGGAGAAGTGTAGATTGAGATAGAGCAGCGGTTTTCCCGAGCCCAACTCGGGCTGATAGTAGATGTCGGCAAGGCTCGTGCGATCCGTCAACTCGATCGAGCGTTCGACGGTTGGATACTCCAGCGTTCCGCCGAAGCCGCGGAACTCGCCGATGCAGATCGAGCCGCCGCTGCGCTTTAACTTCGTGACCGTCTGCGCGTAGCGCTTGCGCGAGCGCTGTCCCGGGCAGCGCGGCGGATTGCCGCCCGCGGCACGCGCCATCGAAGCGACGGTCGGCGTCGGGGCGGTTGTATCGGGTGCAGCCGCAACGTTGTTGCCGGGTTGCGCGCAGCCGGCGAGAAGCGCGGCCGTGGCGAGCGCGTATCGAAGGCTCATCGTGAGCCGGTTTCTTTCAGTCGCGCCTCGCCCGCCGTGGCGAGTGCGGAAAGGTCGCGGTACGCGTCGTACTCCGCCGCCGTCGGCCGCGCGTAGGAGTTCTCGAGCGAGTTGAGGAGGAAGGCGAGTTGTTCGCGGACTCTCGTTCCGTGCATTACGTCCGCTTCGCTCGAGTGATTGTCCATCGCTATGAGCTGCGCGATTTCGCCGTCCGCGGAAGCTGCGGCCTGCCCGCGCGCGCCGGCCGCGGCGGCGACCGCACGATCGAGTGAGTCGATCGTGCCGACGATCTGCTGCTCGAGCGCGAGGCGCGCTTGAAGATCGTTGATCGTCGCGTGAATCCGCGGATCGAGGCGTACGGTGACCGGAACGCGCAGCGTCTGGCTCCCGTAGCGCAGCACGGCGCTGTAGGATCCCGGCAGGATCGTCGGACCGTCGGCGTTATCGGGCCAATCGTCGGTGAAGTCGGGGCGCCAGCCCGGCACGTCGTACGCGGGCCCGTAGCGCATATCCCACTGAAATACATTGATACCCGAAGCGGCGACCGTTAGGCGTTCGAGCGCCCGCGCTCTCGATTGGTTGGCGTCGAGGAGATCTTCTTGCTCGGGCGTGAGCTTGCGCTCGTGCGGATTCTTGGGATGCAGTGTGAAGCTGCGAACCGTCGCACCGTTGGCATCGAGGAAGCTCAACGTCAGCGGTATCTTTCCGTTGTAGCCGGGTGGTACGTTGAAATAGACGCCCGTGCCGTACGCGGGGTTGTCGCCGACCTCCGGGATCGAAAAGTTGGGACTTCCGTACGCGTTCGAAAGCCACGACGTATCGGGCGTAAAGAGCTGGAGGCTTGCGACGGACTGTGCCTGCTCGCGCGCGAGCTGCCGTAGGAACGTGACGTTGTCGAGAATCCAAAAGGCGCGCCCGTGCGTCGCGGCGACGAGCTCGTCCTCGCGCACGTCGACGGCGAGATCGCGAACTTGAACGCCCGGGAGATTGAGCGTCAGCGGCTGCCAGCTTTGGCCGCCGTTGAGGCTGACGTAGGCCGTGCTGCGCGTCCCCGCAAAGAGCAGGCGCGGTTCGCTTGGATCCTGACGGACGACGAAGACGTACTGATCGGCCGGCAGTCCGCTGGTCAGCGACGTCCAATGCGCGCCGTAGTCTTCGGTTTCGTAGACGTACGGGTGGAAGTCGTCCCACATGTAGCGCGATGCGGTAAGGTACGCCGTGCCCTTTTGCGTGTGCGAAGGTTCGATCGAGCTTATCTGCGCCCACTGCGGAAGATCCGGAGGCGTGACGAGCTTCCAGCTACCGCCGTGATCGGTCGTGACGTGCACGAGTCCGTCGGCGGAGCCGGCCCAGAGGACGTTCGCGTCGAGCGGCGATACCGCCAGCGATGCGATATCGGGGAATGTTTCGGCGCCGGTCTGATCGAGGAAGATCGGGCCGCCGGTCGGGCCTTCGGTCGACGGATCGTTCCGCGTGAGATCGGGGCTGATGACCTTCCACGTCTGCCCGTGATCCAAGCTGGAGAAGACCACTTGCCCGGCGACGAGCAGTTCGTGCGGATCGGCTGGTGAGAAGAAGATCGGATGCGTCCAGCCGAAACGGAATTTCGTCTGGGCCGACGAGGCGCCGGCCATGTAGCGCGGCCACGGGCTGACGTTCTTCGCGTCCCCGGTTATCCGATTGAAGCGCGCGAACGAGCTGTAGTAGCCGCTGCCGTACGTCACTTCCGGATTGCCCGGCTCGGGCGCTACGAACGTGCTCTCGCCGAGTGCGACGTTGTGCCAGTCGCCGGGGCCGATGCCCGGGCCAACCGCGGCGCTGGGGCCTTCGAATGCGCCCTCGTCCTGCGACGCACCGAAGACGTGGAACGGAAACTGATCGTCGAGCGCGACGTGATAGAACTGCCCCGTCGGCTGGTTGTGCTCGCTGCTCCAGTTCGCGCCGCCGTCGACGGAGACCGTGCCGCCGCCGTCGTTGCCGACCAGCAGCGTCGCCGGACGGCGCGGATCGATCCAGATGATGTGATTGTCGCCGTGCGGCATATCGATGTTGGTGAAGGTCTTGCCGCCGTCTTTGGTTCTGTAAACGCCGTCGACTTCCGGTGCGTAGGCGACTTGCGGATTCGTGGGATCGGCGTAAATTGCGGTGTAGTAGAAGGCGCGCTGGCGCAGCTTCATCTCGGAGTTCGTGCGCCTCCAGGACGCGCCGCCGTCGTTGGAGCGGAAGATGCCGCCGTCGAGAGCCTGCACGGTCGCATAGACGACGCGCGGATTGCTCTGCGCCACCGAGACGCCGATCTTCCCGAGCGTGCCGGTCGCAAAGCCGCGATTGGCGGAGATCTTCGTCCAGCGGGCGCCGCCGTCGCCGGTCTTATAGAGCCCGCTTCCGGGGCCGCCGCTGGTCAGCTTCCACGGAACGCGCTGCGCCTGCCACATCGCCGCGTAAACGACCGCGGGATTGCGCGAGTCCATCGCCAGATCGACGCCGCCGGTCTTATCGTCTACAGAAAGAACCTTTTTCCACGACTTGCCCCCGTCGGTTGTCTTGAAGATGCCGCGTTCGGCGTTCGGGCGGAAGACGTGGCCCATCGAGGCCGCATAGACGACGTTGGGATCGCGCGGATCGATAAGGAGCTTGGCAATCATGTGCGTGTCGCGCAGCCCGGCGTACGCCCAGTTCTTGCCGCCGTCGGTCGTCTTGTAGACGCCGTCGCCGCTGTCGAAGTCGCTGCGAATGTCGGCCTCGCCGGTGCCGGCGTAGATGACGTTGCTGTTGGACGGCGCGACCGCGAGCGCGCCGATCGGGGACGCGATCCCCGGAAGCTTCCCATCGGTGATGTTCGCCCAACTCAATCCGAAGTCTGTGCTCTTCCAAACGCCGCCCTCGACGCCACCCATGTAGAAGATGTCCTTACCCGGCACCCCGTCGACGGCGACGGAACGGCCGCCGATGTACGGCCCGATGCTGCGCCAGGTGAGCTTGCTCATCAACTGTGCGGCCGGAGTCTTCGACTCTGCGGCGCCGGCGAAGGATGGTGCGATGCAAATGAAGGCCGCGAGTGCGGCAAGGTGCAGACGTCTCATTTGCAACGCGTCGTTCGACGCTGTGTCGACCGACTCCTAAGACGCTTTTACGGCGTCGACTCGACGCGCGCACCGACATCGAGGTTGAAGCAGTGGCGTCCCGCGGGATGATGCCAGAACGACGGCGACGTCCTGTCGCTGCCGCTCGCCGGCGACGGAAGCTCGAACGTGCCGCAAAGTTGGTAGCGCTCGCTTGTTAAACGGCGATACGCGTAGGGCTTTCCGGTCGCCGGGTCGCGTTGCGGCGGGTCGTAGATTGCCGGCAGCAGCTTTCCCGCGTCGGTGTAGTCGTCGTGCAGGCCGGCGGCGACGTCACCGAGATCCCGGATGCGCTTGCGATCGAGCGCTTCGGCGCGCGCCCGGCTCGGCGGCCCGATCGAAACGAACGCGGCCGCAACGACGGCGATGACGATTGCGACCGCCGCAGCTGCGATGAGCCGCGAGGCCGTCACGGGGCGCGTTGTTTCGGCGGATCGATCGTGAGCAGGTAGTAGGCGAAGATCCCTCCGCCGATGAGGAACAAAGCGAGTGTATCGAAGACGAAGTGCGTGGTG
>DATAQH010000273.1:0-5528 GCA_036264815.1 Candidatus Cybelea sp. | reverse complement strand
GCAGAGCTTACGGACGATCCGCAGCCGTGATTCGTCCCCCAGCGCCGCAAGCGCGGGCGCAAGCCTCACGTTTGCGGGCGCGCGAGGTATTTTTCGACGACTTTCACCATGGCATCCCAGCCTTCTTCGTTGGCTTCGAATGCATCCGCGCGGCGCGCGAGCGGCATCGAATCGAACCCCGTCTCCACAACGGTGAGCAGCGTGCCGTCCTCGACCGGTTCGAGGGTAAAGGTTACGAGCGTCATCGGCTCGCTCGAATAATCGACCGACGGATCGATCGCAAAGGGGTGCCAGCGAAAGGCAAACAGGCTCATCGGCTCGACGCGCTCAACGAAGAAGGCCATCGGCATGCCGGCGTACTTCTCTTGCATCTTCGCAACCTCCGGATCGGCGATCGTAGGCTTGATTCTGCCCCTCATCTGTGCGCCGGGGACGAAGCCGCCTTCGAATTCGACGCCGAACCAGTTGCCGAACTCCGTCGCGTCGCCGATCGCGCGCCAGACTCGCTCCCGCGGCGCCCGCAGCAGAATGCGCTTTTCGATTCGATCGGTAGACGATACCATATGCAACCTCCTGGTTGCGTGTAAATCTAGCACGCCCAGCGACCAAATGCAACCCTGAAGTTGCGCTTATTTCGGGCGAAGCGAGCGGGCGCTGACGAGCCGGGCCATTTGGGGAACATACGGATCGATGGGCGAAGCGACGCGAGACGGCACGAAGCCGGCATACACCCGGCGAGGGTCGTCGCCCAGGCCGGAAGCGCGACCGTCGCGCTGCCATTGATTCTGCGGCCGCACGAGGCCGCTGCAAGCGAGGAAGGCACAGACGAGATGCTCACGGCGCCGAACACTACGGAAACCACGATCGTCTTGAACGTCAATGGGGCGGAGCACCCGGTCGCCGTCGAACCGCGCGTGACGCTGCTCGACGCCTTACGCGATCGTCTCGGCCTAACCGGCACGAAGAAAGGCTGCGATCACGGGCAGTGCGGCGCTTGCACGGTGATGGTCAACGGACGCCGGATCGACTCGTGCCTGACGCTCGCGATGATGCACGAAGGCGATCGAATCGTTACGATCGAGGGGATCGCCGCAGAGGGCGCCCTTCATCCCGTGCAAGCCGCCTTCATCAAACACGACGGCTTCCAGTGCGGCTACTGCACGCCCGGACAGATCGTCTCGGCGGTTGCGCTCCTTGCCGAGGGAGTGGCGGCCGAACGCGGCGCCGTCCAAAAGGCAATGAGCGGGAACCTCTGTCGCTGCGGCTGCTATCCCCACATCGTCGACGCGATCCTCGAGGTGCGGGGCGAGCGATGAAGCCCTTCGCCTACGTCCGCGCGGAGAATCCGCCGGCCGCGTTGAGCGCCATCGGTCACGAACCCGGCGCGCGCTACGTCGCGGGTGGGACGAACCTGCTCGATCTGATGAAGCTCGAGGTCGAGTCTCCGCCTCTTCTCGTGGACATCAATCCGCTTGCACTTCGCACGATCGAAACACGGGGAGACTCGCTGCATATCGGCGCCCTGGCGCGCCTGACCGACGTCGCCGGCGACGCACAGGTTCGGCGGTATTTTCCACTGGTCGCTATCGCCTTGGAAGAGAGCGCGTCGCCGCAGTTGCGCAACATGGCGACGATCGGCGGAAACCTGATGCAGCGTACGCGCTGCGCGTACTTCCGGGACGTCGCAACGCCGTGCAACAAGCGGAGCCCGGGTAGCGGGTGCGGCGCACTCGACGGCGAGAACCGCCGTCAAGCGGTGCTGGGGACGAGCCCGCATTGCATCGCGGTATCACCCTCAGACCTTGCCGTCGCGCTGGCGGCCCTGGATGCGCTCGTCCAAATCACCGGGCCGAACGGAGATCGCGAGGTTGCACTGCACGATTTCTACCGCCTCCCGGGCGACACGCCGCAGATCGAGACAGCACTCGAACCGCAGGAGCTGATCGCCGCCATCTCACTTCCGCTCCTCCCGTTCGCTTCGCGTTCGACGTATGTCAAGGTCCGCGACCGCGCGCAATACGACTTCGCCTTGGCCTCGGCGGCGGTTGCGGTCGACCTGCGCGGAACGACGATCCGCGAGGCCCGAATCGCGCTGGGCGGAGTCGCCACGATTCCCTGGCGCTGCGCGCAAGCCGAACGCGTTCTGGCCGGCGCGCCGGCGAACCGCGAGAGTTTCGAGCGCGCGGCGGAGGCGGCGATGTCGGGCGCGGGCGGACGAGGTCCGAACGATTTTAAGATTCCGCTTGGCCGGCGCACGCTGGTTCGCGCGCTCGAGAATGCGGTGGCGCTGTGAGCCAACCGCTCATCGGCGCACCGCTCGATCGGGTCGAAGGACCGCTGAAGGTTCGCGGCGAGGCCAAATACACGATCGACATCTCCGTCGACGATATGCTGCACGCGGTCGTCGTGCCCAGCACGATCGCCCGCGGCCGCATCGTGGAGATCGACGATGCGGCCGCGCGGGGCGCCGCCGGAGTCGTCGCGGTGATGACCCATCACAACGCGCCGCGCGTCAATCAAGCGCGGGAGACGCCACACGACACGAACCTCTTCCTCTTGCAGCGCGATGCGATCGAGTTCGACCGTCAACCGGTCGCCCTCGTGATCGCAACGAGCTTTGAAGCCGCAACCTACGGCGCCTCGCTCGTACGCGCGCGCTACGAACCCGAGCCGCCCGAGATGCAGCTCGATTCCGCGCCGCGCTACGTCCCCGAAGATATCTTCGGCGAACCGGCAAAGCACCGGCGCGGCGATCCGGCTCGGGCGCTCGCGAACGCGCCGGTTGCGGTGCACCAAACCTACCGCACCCCGACCGAACACCACAATCCCATCGAAACGCACAACACGGTCGCCCAGTGGCGCAACGGCGACTTGACGCTGCACGATTCGAGCCAGTGGGCCTTTGGCGTGCGCCGCCGGATCGCGGCGGTCTTCGGGATCGACCCGGAGCGCGTTCGCGTCATCGTTCCGTATGTCGGCGGCGCCTTCGGCAGCAAAGGCACGATGTGGTCGCACGTAGCCCTGACCGCAATGGCGGCTAAACTCGTCGATCGGCCGGTGAAGCTCGTCGTCACGCGGGCGCAGATGTTCGGCTGGATCGGGCATCGCCCACAAACCGAGCAGCGGATCTCGGTGGGCAGCGAGCGCGACGGGCGTCTGGTGGCAGTAACCCACGACGTGCTCTCGGAGACGAGCCTCCACGACGAGTTCGTCGAAGCCTGCGGAGTCTTCAGCCGCGACCTTTATGCCGTGCCGAACTACGCAATGTCCCACGCGCTGCCGCGCTTGAACATCAGCAAGCCGACGTATCAGCGGAGCCCCGGCGAGTCGACGGGCTCGTTCGCGCTCGAGTCGGCGCTCGACGAGCTGTCCTACGAACTCGGCCTCGATCCGCTGGAGCTTCGCCTGCGAAACTATGCGCAGCGCGATCCAAATTCGGGCAAACCCTACTCCAGCAAGCACTTGCGTGAGTGTTACGTTCAAGCCGCACAGCGCTTCGATTGGAGCCGTCGCACGCCGCAGGTTCGCGCGACGCGCCGCGACGGAATGCTCGTCGGGCTCGGGATGGCGACGTCTTCGCGCTCGACGTTTCGTTCGGCGGCAAGCGTACGCGTGCAACAACACGAAGACGGCCGCGTCGTCATCGGCTGCGGGACAATCGAACAAGGCTGCGGTTCGCCGACGGTTTACGCCCAGCTGGCGGCCGAGATCCTCGAGATCCCCTACGAACGCGTGCAGTTCGAGTTCGGCGATACCCGCCTGCCGGCCGCGCCGCTCGCGGCGGGCTCGCAGACCTCCGGCAGCGTGGGCTCGGCGATCGTCGTCGCGGCCACCCAGCTGCGCGAGCGTCTCGCGCGCAACGGCGGGCGCGTTCCGCCGGGTGGCATCAGTTTTGAAATCGAGGAGAAACCGGAAGAGGAGGAGCCATATGCGACCCAGGGCTTCGGCGCGGGATTCGTCGAGGTCGAGGTCGATCCCGATCTCGGTGAGGTGCGCGTCGTGCGCTACGTCGGGGCCTTCGACAGCGGCCGTATTCTCAACGCAAAGACCGCTCGAAGCCAATTCGTCGGCGGCGTCGTCTGGGGCATCAGCATGGCGCTCTTCGAAAAAACGCGCTACGACCGCCGCAACGGGCGCGTGATGAACGCCGATCTCGCCGAGTACCTGGTGCCGACCAACGCGGATATCCCTAACCCCGAGATCATCATGATCGAAGAGGACGATCCGCACATCAACCCAGCGCACGTCAAAGGAATCGGCGAAGTCTCGATTACCGGTGCAGCCGCCGCGATCGCCAATGCGGTCTACCACGCAACCGGCGTGCGCGTGCGCGAGCTGCCGATCACACCGGAGAAACTTCTCACGTAAGTCGAGAGGGCGCCGCGTTTCGACGGGACGGCCCAGCCGCCCGTAGAAGGCCTACGCGATGGCGCGCCTTCTCTTGCGGACGCTGCTCACGGTGCTGGTGATTCTGTTGCTGGCCGTTGCGGGCTATGCGCTCAACATCACGATCGGCATGCACGCCCACCCGCGGGAGAACGGCTCGATCTCAGGCCTTCCGATTCGCGCGCCGGTGACGATTTTGCGCGACGATCGCGGCGTGCCGCACATCGACGCCGTCAGTCAGCACGACCTCTTCTTCAGCCAAGGCTACGTCGAAGGCGCAGACCGGCTCTTTCAAATGGACATGCTGCGCCGTTTCATGCTCGGCCAGCTCGCCGAAGTCTTCGGAAAATCGGCGCTCGCCCAGGACGAGAGCCAACGCAACGTACCGGTGCGGGAGATCGCACGGCGTCAGTACGAGCGGCTCCCCGCTGCGGAGCGCGATCTGCTCGGTGCATTCAGCGACGGCGTGAACGCTGCGATGTCGCGCGAATCGCTGCCGGTCGAGTTTCGTATCCTTGCCTATCGGCCGCGTCCCTGGACACCGCAGGATTCACTTGCGGTCGCCATGGCGACCGTGCTCGACCTCACCGATACGTGGAACGACATCGCCCCCCGCAACGCGGCCTACCGCAGCGGCGGGCTCGCGCGCTTGAACGCGCTCTTTCCGTTGACCGATCCGTGTTACAACGCGCCGGTGCTGCGCGGGCTAGCAGGCATGGCACCCGGCCCCGCCTGCCGGCGCAACGCCGCGCTCGCGGGGGAGCTCGCCGATCCGCGTGCACCGGTCGGAAGCAACGAATGGGCGGCCGGCGCGGCGCACACCGGCACCGGCCGCGCTTTGCTCGCCAACGATCCGCACCTCTCGTTGGAAATTCCGGGAGTGTGGTATCTGATCGACATGCGTGCGCCGGGTTTTCACGCCGCCGGAGCGACGCTTCCGGGCTGCCCCGGCATCGTCCTCGGGCATAACGAGCACGTCGCGTGGGGAGCGACGAACGGTACCGTGACGTCGCTCGCGGCTTTCTTGCCGCCGTCGCATCTCGACCCGAGCAACTGGCAGACCGAACGTTTCGAAGTACGCTTCGGGCCCAGCGTTGAAGCGAAGTATTATCGGACGCGCGACCTCTTCGGCGCAAAAACGA
>DATAQH010000258.1:0-4435 GCA_036264815.1 Candidatus Cybelea sp. | reverse complement strand
TCTCGCAGTGCGCCTGGTATCAGCGGCAGATCGTCGACGGATCGGGCGACGTCATGGCGCTGGACGAGACGCAGTTCCAGCTCGATCGTAATGCGACCGTAGGAGTCTGATGATTCCGCCAGACGCGTCGGGCGGCTCGGGGCAAGCCGTCCGCGTCATCACCCTCGACAACGCTCCGGTCAACGCGCTTTCCTTCGCGTACTGCGCGAAGCTGCGCGAGGAGATCGCCGCGGCGCAGCGCGACGAGGCCGTCGGCGCGGTGATCGTTACCGGCGCGAATGGCCTCTTCAGCGGCGGCGCCGACGTCAACGACTTCAGCCGCGAGATGCCGCCGGACGCGGTGACGATTCGCGACGTTATTCACGATATCGAGGTCAGCGACAAAATCTTCGTCGCCGCAATCGATGGAACGTGCTTGGGCGGCGGCCTCGAACTGGCGCTCACCTGCGACTATCGCGTGGCGACGGAACGCTCGAAGCTCGGTCTGCCGGAGATCAAGCTGGGCTTATTGCCCGGCGCCGGCGCCACGCAGCGGCTCACTCGCCTGATCGGCGCGCGTGCGGCGCTCGATTTCATGCTCAGAGGGTCCTCGGCGAAGGCGCAACGCGCGCTCGAGCTCGGAATTTTAGACGAGATCGTCGAAAGCGATGTCGTCGTGAGCGCCGAGGCGTTCGTGAAGAGCCGCTCCCTCAAGCGGCGCGCCTCGGCGATGACGCCGACGATCGCTCCCGACGTGCCGGCGCAGGCGGGGCCGTTCGTCGTCGCGCAGGCGCACAAGATGGTGCCGCCCGAGAACAACGGCGGCTACGCCGCGCACAAGTTGATCGATGCCGTACAGGCGGCGGTCGAGCTGCCTTTTACGTTCGGGCTCGCGCGTGAGGCGCGCCTCTTCGACGAGCTCGTTCGTTCGGCGCCTTCCGCCGCGCTGCGCCACGTCTTTTTCGCGGAGCGGGAGCTGGATAAGATTCCCGTCGTTCAACGCTCCTTCGACAAGCTCAGGACGACAGAGTCACCCTTCGACAAGCTCGGGACGACACTGACGGTGGAGAAGGTTGGGGTCGTTGGTGCTGGGACGATGGGCAGCGGCATAGCGATCGCTTTCGCGCAGGCCGGCTTTCCGGTCGTAGTGGTCGACAACAAAGACGAAGCCGTCGACAAGGCGCGCCAGACCGTCATGGGGATGTTCATGTATCAGGTGCAGAAGGGACGGCTGACGCAGGAGGAAGCGTGGGAGCGCGCGCAGGCAATTACGTTCACCGAAGATTGGAGCGAGCTCGCCGGCTGCGATCTCGTCGTTGAAGCGGTCTTCGAGAGTCTCGATGTCAAACGCGACGTCTTCGCCAAGCTCGACGGCATCGTCAAGCCGGAAGGATTGCTCGCGAGCAATACCTCGACGCTCGACATCGATGCCCTGGCCGCCGCGACGAAGCGTCCGGAGAAGGTCTTCGGACTGCACTTCTTCGTGCCGGCAAACATCATGCCGTTGCTCGAGATCGTGCGCGGCAAAGAGTCGTCACCCCAGAGCTTGGCGACCGGCTTCGCGATCGGCAAGCGGCTCCGCAAGAAAGCCGTGCTCTCGGGGAACGCCTTTGGCTTCATCGGCAATCGGATGGTCTTCGATTACGTGCGCGAGGCCTACGCGCTTGCCGAGGAGGGCAGCACCCCTTCCCGGATCGACGCGGTGATGAAGGCGTTTGGTTTTCCGATGGGGCCGTTTGCGATGAGCGATCTCTCCGGTCTCGATATCGGCCTGCGCGTGCAGAAGCTCCAAGGCAACGCCGCGCAAGGACGCACGAACGTGCTCGAACGGCTCGTCGAGCGCAAGCGGTTCGGACAGAAAGCGATGGCCGGCTTCTACAAATACGATAAAGCGGTTGGCAAGGGCCGCGAGCCGATTCGCGATCCGGAAGTTGAAGAGCTATTCGCGGAAGCGGCGCGCGACGCCGGTATCAAGCCCCGGGCGGCGAGCGACGCCGAGATTCGCGATCGCTTAGTCTATGCGCTGATCAATCGCGGTTCGTATCTGCTCGAAGACGGCGTTGCGCTGCGGCCCGGCGACATCGATATCGTCTACGTCTACGGCTACGGCTTTCCAGCGCATCACGGAGGGCCGATGTGGTACGCCGGCGAGGTTGGCGTGGCGCGGGTTTACGAACGCATCAAAGAGTTCGAAGCGGCCTTCGGGCCGCAGTGGAAGCCGTCGGCGCTGCTCGCGCGCGTTGCGATGAGCGGCGGCACGTTTGCCCAAGCGCAAAGCGCGCAACCGGAGGCCGTCCATGCGTGAGGCGGCGATCGTCTCGGCGGCACGCACGCCGATCGGCCGGGCCTTTCGAGGCGCGTTCAATCAAACCCCGGGCGCGACGATGGCAGGGCACGCCGTCAAGCACGCGCTGCAGCGAGCGGCGGTGGCGCCGCACGAAGTGCAGGACGTCGTCATGGGATGCGGCCTCCCAGAAGGCGCGACCGGGAACAACATCGGCCGCACGGCGGCCCTGCGCGCCGGCTGTCCGGTTTCGGTTCCGGGACAGACCGTCAGCCGCTACTGCGCCTCGGGGCTCGACGCGATCGCCGGTGCGGCCAAACGCGTGATCGCCGATGGTGCGGGGATCGTCGTGGCGGGCGGCGTCGAGTCGATCAGCATGGTGCAGAACGAGCTCAACCTGCATTTTTTCGCGGAGGACTGGCTGCTGCGCCACGAGCCGGATATCTACACGCCGATGCTTTACACGGCCGACAATGTCGCGAAGAAGTACGCCGTTTCGCGCGCGCGCCAAGACGAGTACGCGCTGCAGAGCCAACAACGTACGGCGGCCGCGCAAGCCGCGGGCCGTTTCGACGCAGAGATCGTCCCGATGCCCTCTTGGAGTACGAACAAGATAAGGAGAGCGGCGCCGTTCGTGAAGAACGCGTCGAGCTGCGCAAAGATGAGGGGAATCGGCCCGACACAACCCTTGAAGGACTCGCTTCGCTGCGGGGCGCGGTGCCGGGTGTCACCGAAACGACGATTACAGCCGGCAATTCATCGCAGCTTTCCGACGGCGCCGCGGCGGTCGTCGTCATGGAGGCGGAACTTGCGAAGGAGCGCGGATTAGCGCCGTTAGGGTTCTATCGCGGCTACGTAGTGGCGGGCTGCGATCCGGGCGAGATGGGAATCGCGCCGGTATTCGCCGTGCCGATGCTGCTCGAGCAGCATGGACTTTCGATCGGTGATATCGGGCTGTGGGAACTCAACGAGGCCTTCGCGGTGCAGACGGTCTATTGTCGCGATACCTTGGGCTTGCCGAACGACCGTTTTAACGTCGACGGCGGTGCGATCTCAATCGGTCATCCATACGGGATGAGCGGTGCGCGTATGACGATGCATGCGCTGATCGAAGGCAAACGCCGCGGCGAAAAGTACGCCGTCGTTACGATGTGTATCGGGGGCGGCATGGGCGCCGCGGCGCTCTTCGAGATCGCATAGCCCTTCGACTAGCTCAGGGTGACGCTGGGCGTTAGCTCGCCGCTTACCGTTAGCTCTTTTTACTCCAGGCGGTGCACCAGCCGTTGGGGCTGATCGAACCGGCGACGACTTTGCAGGTCCCGTTCGCGGTCGCCGAGCTGCCGGCGATGAACAAGCTGCACTGCGAGCACTTCTTGCCGCCATTGGGCGTGCTCTGATACTTGAAGGACGCCTTCGACGCTTTGGCTTGCGCAGCGGTCGTTTGGGTGAGGAACAGTCCGGCAAGCGCCGGTAGAACAATTACGCCGGAAAGGAAGTTACGTCGCGAAAGATCGCGCTCCGAGTCTTGCATTTTCAGAATCCACCTCCGCAGTATCACTTTGCGGCAACTAGGCCGTCCCCTCTCACTCGAGCTTAATGCTACACTAATCGCGAATCGATGACGTCAATACCCGGATTCGGGTTCAATGGTGGTGAGGGGAACGAACACACATATGACAAGCAAGTGGTTTACAAGCGTCTTTTGCGGCGCCGCGCTCGTCGGGGTCAGCCTCGGCAGCGTGACACCGGTTTCGGCCGACCAAGCGGCACCAAGCAAGGACGGCCCCGGGGTTGCCCGGGTTAGCGTTCTGAACGGATCCGCCGTCGTCCAGCGCGGGGACAGCAACGAGCAGGTGAAGGCGGTCATCAACGCTCCGCTGCTGCCTGGAGATTATCTCTCGACCGGGCAGACGACTCGCGCCGAGTTACAGTTTGACGGTTATACCGCCGTCCGCTTGGGCGGCAACGTTCAGGCCCGCATCACAAACGACGACCCGAACAACCGCCAGCTGCAGCTTGCAGACGGTACGATCGAGGTCGGCCTCGTTCGCGACTCTCGCGCCTTCCAGGTCGATACGCCGTCGGTCAGGGTTCGCTCGCAGCAGAATGGAGACTATCGAGTCTCCATCACCCAGGACGGCTCGACGTGGGTAACGGTCCGCCGGGGCCAGG
>DATAQH010000165.1:0-4481 GCA_036264815.1 Candidatus Cybelea sp. | reverse complement strand
GGGGCGGGTCCGGGAGATCGGCGCCGACCTATGCGAGCGCATCGATCTCAAGGCGGGCGACCGAATCGCATCGCTTGTCTCGCTCACGCTGACGCCGCTGCATCTCGACGCGGTGACGCGCGTCGACGTTGCGACGGCAAGGGTGTGGGTGCGCGGCGCGGCGATCCTCTTTTCGAGCGGCCTTTGGGCACGGCTTCCAACCGATATCGACGAAGGCGTCGCGCTTGCAGTGCTCGACGTGGCCGGCGCTCCGGCTCAGGTTCGCCGGCTTTGCCGGGCCGGTCAAACAGTCGTCGTCGTCGGTGCCGACGGCAAGAGCGGCGTCCTGGCTTGCGCGCAGGCCAAGGAATGCGTCGGCTCGAGCGGCCGCGTGATCGGCATCGTCCCCGACGCCCAGACGCGTGGAGCACTGCTTCTGCGCGAACTGGGCTACGTCGACGAACTGATCGTCGCGGACGCGCGCCACGCCGTCGCTGCCAGCGGCGCGGTTGCCGCGGCTGCGCCGCAGGGCGCCGACCTCGTCGTCAACTGCGTCAACGTCCCCGGCACCGAGCTCTGTTCGATCCTCTGCGCCCGCGAAGGCGGAACCGTCTATTTCTTTTCGATGTCGACGTCGTTTACGGCCGCCGCGCTCGGTGCCGAAGGGATCGGCCGAGACGTTACGATGATCATCGGCAACGGATACACCAAAGACCACGCGCAAATCGCGTTGCAGACGCTGCGCGATCGCCCGCGACTGCACGCACACTTCAACGAAACCTACGCAAGGAATGCCCAATGACGCAAGCCCTTTCCCTCTCCCCCCACATCAAGCCGCCGGCGCCCCCGGAGCAGTTCGAATACAAGCGGTTGCGCCAAGGCGAGTTCTGGCGCCATATCCCAGCGTACGCCGAGGTCGATGAAGCAACGTTCCTCGATCACCTCTGGCAGCAGCGGCGATCCGTTAAAACGGCCGAAGAGCTTCTTGAGACGATCCGCGAGGTGTGCTCGCCCGAGTTTTACGCCGACGCCGAGGCCGGCTTCCGGCACGCACCGATGGCGGTGCGAGTCTCGCCGTATGCAATCTCACTGATCGACTGGGACAACCCCGTCGAGGATCCTATTCGCCGTCAGTTCATACCGCTGGCCTCCACGGCACTCCCGGATCACCCGCGGCTAACGCTGGACTCGCTGCACGAACAGGAGGATTCGCCTCTGCCGGGCCTCGTGCACCGGTACGTGGATAAGGCGCTCTTTCTGCCGCTTGCGGTCTGCCCGGTCTACTGCCGTTTCTGCACGCGCAGCTACGCCATCGGGCCGGACACCGAGAACGTCGACAAAGTTTCGCTCGCGACGACGCCCAAACAGTGGCACGAAGCGTTTGCCTATATTGCGAGCCGTCCGGAGCTCGAAGACATCGTTATCTCGGGCGGCGACGCATACCAGCTCGCACCGAAGAATATCGAGCTGATCGGCAACGCGCTGCTGGACATTCCTCACCTTCGCCGGATGCGCTTTGCCTCTAAGGGCCCGGCGATCATGCCGATGAAGCTGATCACGCACACCGAATGGCTCGACGCGCTGACCTCCATCGTCGAACGCGGGAGAACGCTCGGCAAGGAGGTCGTGCTGCACACCCACTTCAATGCGCCCGAAGAGATCACGTGGATTACCGAGAAGGCGATGCGCCTGCTCTTCGAGCGTGGAATCTTTACTCGCAATCAATCCGTATTGATTCGCGGGGTCAACGATACGCGCGAACGGATGCAGCTGCTCGTCAAACGGCTGGGCCACATCAACGTTCACCCGTATTACGTCTATATGCACGACATGGTCAAAGGGGTCGAGGAACTCCGCACAACGATCGCGACGGCCGTCGACACCGAAAAATTCGTCCGTGGCAGCACGGCCGGGTTCAACACTCCGACCTTCGTTTGCGATGCGCCGGGCGGCGGCGGAAAGCGCGACGTCCATTCGTACGAGTACTACGACCGGGAGAACGGCATCGCGGTCTACGCCGCGCCGAGCGTCAAGCCGGGTAAAGCCTTCGTCTACTTCGATCCAGTCGATCGCCTCGGTCCGCAGGCCCAGGCCCGATGGGCGCATGGCGAACTGGCCGAGCAAATGATCCAAGAAGCGGTTCGTAAGGCGGGCGCGGGGGACGAACAGCTCGTCGTCGCGTAAGAGCGCCGTCAGCCCATGAACGAACGGCGACTTCGGCTGGACTTCGCGATCGCGGTCAGCGCACTGATCGTCAGTTTTGTCGCGGCGGGCGCGGCCGTCTATCAGACCCGCGTCATCGCGCGACAATTCAGCGCGACGGTTTGGCCGTACGTGAGCTTCGACCGCACGAACTCTCCGTGGTCCGCCGAGCTCGACATCCGCAACGACGGGCTCGGGCCCGCGATCTTGCGCAGCGTCGCGATAACCTGGAACGGCAAGACCGAACCGACGATCGAGGCGCTGATCTCAGCGGCGGTCGCGGCGGATCCGCGCGGGATGCGTGCGGCGCGCGCGGCGCTTGCGTCGGGAACGAAGCTGGCGTTGAGCACGAGTACGCCGACGGCCGGAATGGTGATCCCCGCGAATACGAAGCACGTCATCGTCCGTTTGGACGGGGCGCTCCTGGTTCGCTACTATGCGCCGGCGATCAAACACGTCGGTCTTTCGCTCTGTTACTGCTCCCTTACCGGAAGCTGCTGGATACTAAAGTACGCCCGGACTGACGACTCGGAGCCGCACGGCGTCGGCTCATGCCCGCAGCGCGGCTGACGACCGCTCGCGCAGGACCGCGCGCATCATCACCGGACCCGCCGGCCGCAGGGTGACCGAGGCGGCCATCGGGACGTCGGAGCTGCCGGCGAACGTGAAGCGAAATTTTCGCAGCAGCGGCTCGAGGACGATTCGCATCTCGGCGCGCGCGAACTCTTCACCGATGCAGCGGCGAGCGCCGCCGCCGAACGGCACGTAGGAGAACGGCGCGGGCTCCTCGCCCGCCCAGCGCTCGGGCGCGAGCCGCTCCGGCTCGTCGAAGTACTCGGCGCGCCGGTGCAAAATCAGCGGCGCCATGAAAACCGTCATTCCTCGTGCGATGCGCGTTCCATCGACCAGCGTTACGTCGCGCAGCGTTTCCCGACCGATGATCCAGGCCGGCGGGTAGAGACGCAAGACCTCCTTTACGAGACGATCGAGGTACTCGCGGTCGCCTTCGTTTGCCGCAGTCGCGGCCCGCGCGTCGACGTCCGCGTTGCGCGCGAGCAGCACGAGCGCCCAGGTCATGGCATTCGCCGTCGTTTCGTGGCCGGCGATAAAGAGCGTCATGATCTCGTCGCGGATCTGTTCGTCGGTCGGCCGATGCCCGGTCTGTGCGTCGGGCGCGGCCAGCAGCATCGAGAGCGCGTCGCCGCGATCTCCGTCGCGCCTGCGCCGGGCGATCAGGCCATAAATGATCTCGTCGAGCATGGCGCGAGAGCGCCAGAAGCGGCGCGTACCTGGGAGCGGCAGACGCCGGCGCAGCCCGCTCAGCGGAGTGAGCATGTAGGGAAATTCTCGCATCATCAGGTGCAGCGCCTCGGCGACGACCCGGGCGGACTCGCTCTCGTCGCTGCCAAAAAGCGTCTCGGTCGTAATGCGCAGCGTGAGCTCGGTCATCGCGGCGCGCGCGTCGAACGGTTGCTGCGGATCGATTCGGTCTACGAAATCCGAAGCGTCCCGCTGCATGATCCGCGCGTACTCCAGCATGCGCTCGTGATGAAAGGCCGGCTGTACGATCCGTCGCATCTGGCGATGGAGGGGATCTTCGCTGGTCAGCAGGCCCTCGCCGAGCAGCAACCGCAGGACGCGCGTACCCAGAGATTTCGAGAACGCGTGCTGCTGGGTCACGAGAATATCTTTGATCAGAGCCGGCTCGTTGACGAAGACGTACGATCGCCACGGGAGCGAGAAGGTAACGACGTTGCCGTAACGCTGCGTTACCATCGCGAGGAACTCAGGAAAGCGGCGAAACGGCACCGGAAAGAGCGCGCGCAGCGTCGCCCAGCGGCTGGGGCCGGGAAGTGACGGCATCACTTCGAGTCCGTTCGCCGGTACGCCGCAACTTCGCCAAAGCGGCAGACGACGCGATACTCGCCCTGCGCGACCTCCCGCGCGATAGCCGGACGCATCCTCAACCGGTACGCGTCGCTGGGAAAGTCGTCGGCATAGACCAAGTACTCAACGCCGCCGGTCTTGTCGATCGTCGCGAGCGGTCGCCGGGCGGCCACCGCGGAAAACCATTCGTCGTAAGTCGACAGCGACGCGTTCTCGGGCACGCAGTTCAGCGCCCGCCGCGCATCGGCGAGATCGGGGTAGTACGGATGCAGGTAGTGCAGCGGATGAAGCGGATCGAAAGCGATCAAGAAAACTACGCAGATGACGGCGGCAGCGCTCGTCCAGTTTTTCGCAGCGCGCAGGTTGGCCTTTCGAGCTACCGTTACGATTCCCATCACGGTCGCGACGAGCAG
>DATAQH010000135.1:0-6325 GCA_036264815.1 Candidatus Cybelea sp. | reverse complement strand
TGGCCTCGGTCGTGGGGCGGATGTGCGTGCGCATCTTCGGCTTCACCGATCCGATCGCGCTCGAGCGGGCCGACGACCTCGGCCTCGCGCTGCAGCTAACCAACATTCTGCGCGACGTTCGTGAAGATGCCGTCGACATGCAGCGGGTCTATCTCCCGCAGCAGGACCTCGCACGGTTCGGTATCCCCGAATCGGCCTTACTCGATGGCGAAAGCTACCCCGGCTGGCCGGCGCTGATCGCGCTGCAGGTCGAGCGCGCCCGAAAGTATTTCGCCACCGGTTACGAGGTGCTGCGCTACATCCCGCGCCGTCCCGGCGCCTGCGTGCAGACGATGGCCGGCATCTACGAAGAGCTCCTCAAGAAGATCGAACGCGATCCCGGTCTGCCCTTGCGCGCTCGCGCGGCCCTCTCCAAGAGCGAGAAGCTGCGCGTCGTCGTGAGGTCGTGGCTATCGAGCGCGTAGCGGTCGTCGGCGCCGGGCTCGCCGGACTCGCGGCGGCCCTTGACTTGAAGGATGCCGGGCTTCGCGTCGAGCTCTTCGAACGCAGCCGGCTTCTTGGCGGCCGCGCGACGTCGTTTGAGATCGACGGCATCGAAGTCGACAACGGCCAGCACGTTTTTTTGGCCTGCTGCGACGAGTTCATCGAGTTCGCGGCGCGCGTCGGCATGGAAGAACGGCTGCATCTGCAGGAGCGCTTCGAGGCGACGGTCCTCTCGCGCGACGGGCGAGTCGGTCATCTCGTGACCGGCGCGCTGCCGGCGCCGCTGCACCTGTTGCCGTCGTTCGCCGGCTACACGCATCTGACGCTGCGCGAGAAGGCGAGCATTGGGCGCGCGCTGCTCGCGGCGATGACGCAGCGCGATCGCGACGAGAGCTTCGAGGCGTGGCTGGAGCGCAACCATCAAGGGGCGGGCGAACGGCGGGCGTTCTGGGATCCGTTCTTCATCCCCGCACTCAACGCACCATTCGATCGCGTCGGCGCCGCCGACGCGATGTTCGTATTGCGCACCGCGTTCTTGAAGGATCCCGCCGCCGCGCGTTTTGGTTTCTCGGAGGTGCCGCTCGCGCATCTAGCCGCAGCTGCCGCGCAATCACTCGATGCCGTGCATCTTTCGACCTCGGTGATCGCGATCGAGCCGAAGGATGATTCCGTCACGCTGCGCACTGCAGACGAGGCGTTGGATTTCGATGCCGTCGTCTTGGCCGTGCCGCCGCGTCAAGTGGGGCGAATGCTCGGCGACGGTGCGCGTTACGAGATCGCGAACCTCGACGCCTACGATCCCTATCCGATCATCGACGTCCACCTCTGGCACGACGGCGAAAGCATCGGCATCGATTTTGCGGCGGCGCTCGAATCGCCGCTGCAGTGGATCTTCGAAAAGAAGCCGGGCTACCTGTGCTGTAGTTTCAGCTCGGCTGAAGAGTACGTCAAGAAGCCGACGGGCGAACTCGAAGCGCTCGCGTGGAGCGAGACGCAAGCATTCCTCCCCGAACTCAAGGATGCAAAGCTCGTCCGCAGCGCCGTCACACGCAATCCCGAAGCCACCTGGCTTCCGCAAATCCACCGAGCGCGAACCACACAAAAAACATCCCACCCGCGCCTCGCAATTGCCGGGGCCTGGACGGATACCGGCTGGCCGGACACAATGGAATCGGCCGTGCGCAGCGGCAAAATCGCCGCCGCGCTCATCACCACAACCGCCTCCCACGAACCCTTCGATGTTTTATCCGATCGAAGTCTTGCGCCGCCATCTGCGCCATCTAGGGAATCATCTGAGCCTTCGGTTTCGATTCAGGAACCATTTGTTTCGGATGCTGGTGATCTTGGGCGAGGACCGTCTGACCGAGCGCCGGAGCCGGATGCGGAAGGCGCGAGGCAGCCGATAGGAGCGCCACACGGAGGTGGCGCGACGAATGTGTCCGAGCCCAAGGGTCACCAGCAGCCGAAACAAAGCGTCACGCAAACCAAAACACACGTAGCGCTAGGGAGAGCCGTAGACTGGCTTCTTTACCAGCAAAACGAGGAGGGGTGGTGGTCCGGCGAGCTCGAGACCAACGTGACGATGACCGCCGAGCACGTGCTGCTCTTTAGGTTCCTGGGCCTGCCGATTGACGAGTTCCGTAACGGCGCGATCGCGCACATCTTAAACCATCAGCGCAGCGACGGATCGTGGGCGTTGTACTACGACGGGCCGGCGGATCTCAGCACAACGATCGAAGCCTACGTTGCGCTCAAAGTGCTCGGGGTGGACCCGTCGCGCGACGAGATGCGCCGCGCGCTGGAGGTGATTCTCAAGGCGGGCGGCGTCCTGAAGGCGCGCGTCTTCACGAAGATTTGGCTCGCGCTCTTCGGCATCTATCCGTGGTCGGGGGTACCCTCGCTGCCGCCCGAGATCGTGCACTTTCCATTATGGATGCCGTTCAATATCTACGATTTCTCGTGCTGGGCTCGCGGGACGGTCGCGCCGCTCACGATCGTCGTCTCGATGCGGCCGATCCGCCCGCTTGGAACCGACGTAGGCGAGATCATCGCGCCGGGGACCGAGAAAGAACTCGAACGCGTTACGGGGCCGCGCCACTGGCTGATGGCCGTCGAGCGCCTACAGAAGCTCTACGAGCGCCTGGGTCGCCAGCCGGGACGCGCCGAGGCACGCAAGCGCGTTGCGCAATGGATCGTCGAACGGCAAGAAGCCGACGGAAGCTGGGGCGGGATTCAGCCGCCGTGGGTCTATTCGCTGATCGCACTGAGTTTGATGGGCTACGGGCTCGACGATCCGGTGATGCGCAAGGGGATCGCCGGCATGAAGCGATTTACCGTCAACGATCGCGAAGGCTGGCGTTTTCTGGCGTGCATGTCGCCGGTGTGGGACACTGCGTGGGCGGTGCGCGCCCTGGCGCTCGCGGGTTTCGAGCGATCGCATCCTGCGATGCAGCGCGCGGTGCGCTGGCTGCTGCGCGAACAGATTCCCGACGACGCTCCCGGCGACTGGCGGATGAAGTGCAAGGAGACCGGCGGCAACGGCTGGGCCTTCGAGTTCGATAACGACGCGTATCCCGATATCGACGACACGACGATCGTCGTGCTCTCGCTGATCGAGGGCGGCGATCGCGACGTGGTTGCCGATGCGGTCGAACGCGGCCGCCGCTGGACGCTGGCGATGGACTCGCGCAACGGCGCGTGGGGCGCCTTCGATCGCGATAACGACCGCCAGCTGCTCTATCGCATGCCCTTCTCGGATTTCGGCGCGATGATCGATCCGCCGACCGAAGACGTCACCGCGCACGTGCTCGAGATGATGGCCGGGCTCGGTGAAAGCGTCGATCATCCCGCCGTCGCGCGCGGCTTGACGTACTTGCGTGAGACCCAGCGGCCGTCGGGCTCGTGGTTCGGGCGCTGGGGCGTCAATCACATCTACGGAACCTGGTGCGTCATCTCGGCGCTCAGCGCGCTCAAAACGGGGCAAGAGATGATGGACCGCGCGGCCGCGTGGCTGCTTTCGGTACAGAATCCCGACGGCGGCTGGGGCGAAAGCTGCCATTCGTACGTCGACGAGTCGTTTGCGGGAATCGGCGCGAGCACGCCCTCGCAGACCGCTTGGGCGATCCTGGGGCTGCAGCTTGCCGGCCACGCGCAACACCCGGCGGTCGCAGTGGGTCTGGAGTACCTGTGCAAGCGTCAGCGAAGCGACGGTACCTGGGACGAACGGGAGTGCACCGGCACCGGGTTCCCAGGTGATTTCTACATCAACTACCATCTCTATCGGCATCTCTTTCCGACGATGGCCCTTGCGATGAGCGCGAAAAGCTGCCATTCTGACCGAGAGACCGACAAGGAGCCAGCAACCCACCTATGAGCATGCCCCTCCAGCAGAAGATCGCCGTCGCCAAGTATATTGCGGGCAAGCGGCTGCGCGGCGAGAAGAAGTATCCGCTCGTCCTCGAGCTCGAACCGCTGCTGCAGTGCAACCTGGCTTGCGCCGGCTGCGGCAAGATCCAGCACCCCGATGAGATCCTTCGCCAACGGTTGAGCGTCGACGAGTGCATCGCCGCGGTCGAGGAGTGCGGCGCCCCGATGGTCTCGATCGCCGGCGGCGAGCCGCTGGTCCACGACCAGATGCCGCAGATCGTCGAAGAACTGGTCAAGCGCAAGAAGTTCGTTTTTCTTTGCACCAACGCGCTGCTGCTGGAGAAGAAGATCCATCTCTTCAAGCCGTCGGTCTACTTCGTCTGGATGATCCACCTCGACGGCATGCGCGAGCGTCACGACGAATCGGTCTGCCGCAAAGGCGTCTTCGATAAAGCGATCGCCGCGACGAAGCTGGCGAAAGAGCGCGGCTTCCGAGTCTTCACCAACACGACGTTCTTCGATCAGGACGGCCCCGAGTCGGTCCGCGAGGTGCTCGACTTCCTCAACGACGATTTGAAGGTCGACATGATGCAGATCTCGCCGGCGTACGCGTACGAGAAGGCCCCCGACCAAGAGCACTTCTTGGGCGTGCGCCGCACGCGCGAGGTTTTCAAGGAAGCCTTTGCGGGCGGCAAGCGCAAGAAATGGCGGCTGAATCACAGTCCGCTCTATCTCGATTTTCTCGAAGGCAAAACCGACTTCGAGTGCACGCCGTGGGGCATTCCGTGCTACACGGTCTTCGGCTGGCAGCGACCCTGCTACCTGATGAGCAAAGAGGGTTACGCGCGCACCTACAAAGAGCTGCTCGACGAGACCGACTGGTCGAAGTACGGCCGCGGCAAGCACGAGTCGTGCAACAACTGCATGGCGCACTGCGGCTACGAGCCGACGGCGGTGATTCGCACGACGAGCTCGCTGCGTGAGTCGGTTCGCGCCGCCTTCAGCGGCTAAAAGACCGTCGGCTCCATGAAGCGCGGCGCGGCCGGGCTGCTCGGTGCGCTGTTTAGCCTCGCCGCCTGCGGCGGACACGATAGCGGCCCGATAACGCCGCTCGCAGGAGCGGCCGCACGCGTACCCGGAGCTATTGCGCGCCCGATGTCCAGCAGCGAACTTCCCGAGCCGCCCGTCGTCAAGTCGGTCAACGGGGTCGCCAAAGTCGATCTCTCGGCTGCGGAAAATTATACCGACGGCATGCCGACCTTCGACTACAACGGCGTCAACGACGTCGCGCCGACGATCGAGGTAGCGCCGGGCGACACGATCGTCCTCAACCTCCAAAACAACCTTCCCAACGTTCCGCCGCCCGCTGTAATGCAGGGCGGCATGCAGATGGACGGCATGAAACCGGATACCGGGGCCCGAGAAGATATGAACCTCCACTTTCACGGGCTGGGCAGCTCGCCGAAAAGGCCGGCCGACGACGTGCTGACGATGCTCGCAAAGCCCGGGGAGTCGCTGCATTACGTCGTGCACGTGCCGGCCAATCAGGAGCCCGGGCTGTACTGGTATCACCCGCACGTTCACGGGGTGACTAGCTTTCAGGTCGGCGAGAGCGGGATGTCGGGCGCGATCGTCGTCGACGGTATCGAGCGGCATCTGCCGGGCTTGCGCAAGATGAAGCAGCGGGTGATCGTCGTGCGCGCCACCGGACTCGGCGGCGACGATGCGCGGCCCGACGGCAGCAACAGCGCCCCATGCGTAACCAAAGACGGCCTGACGACTTCGCTCAACAACGCCGTCAAGCCGACGATCACGATCTCGCCCGGTGAGAAACAGTTCTTTCGGCTCGTCAACGCGACCGGGCATCGCACGCTCAAGCTAAAGGTCCCGGGCGAGCAGCTCGAGCTCGTCGCGATCGACGGCTTTGCGCTCGATACCTATCCCGGCACCCCGGCCACGAAGATGGTCGCCTCGATCACGATTCCACCGGCGGGCCGCGCGGAGTTCGTCGTCACCGGGCCGGCGGGCGGGCACGCGCCGTTTCGTTCGCTCTGCTACAACACCGGGCCGGACGGCGATCCCGATCCACCGCTTGTGCTGGGAGATCTACGCGCACCCACGCACGGCGCGGGTCGCGTCGCACGTATCGCATCGCCGTTACGTGTGGGCGAGCCGCTGCCGCGCAACGTCTATACGAGCGCGTTGCCGCCGCCTTCGGTGAAGCGAGTCGTGATCATGAGCGAGAACGGCAAACCGCGATTCTTTATCAACGGTAAAGCCTATTCGGTGAAGGCGCCGCCGATGTTCGTCGTGCACACCGGCACGACCGAAGAGTGGCAGATCGTGAACGTCACCCAGGAGATTCACGACTTCCACATCCATCAAACGCACTTCGTCGTCGAGAAGATCGATGGGGTCCCCGTCGAGCATCCGCACTGGGCGGATAGCGTCGTCGTACCGCACCGTCGTACCGTGG
>DATAQH010000113.1:0-3073 GCA_036264815.1 Candidatus Cybelea sp. | reverse complement strand
ACGTCAAACCTTTGGCGTCGATCAGGTCCATCAGCGTCGTACGGTCGTAGCACGGATAGGTCTCCTGCAGCTCCTCACCATTGGTATCGATCAGCAGCGCGAGGGATCCCGCGGGCGAATCGCACCCGCCCGTGTATTTCTGCTGCGGCGTAAACGGATTCTCGGCGGCGCGCAGCGTGGAGCTCTGCGTGACCGTCGACGTTCCGCTGATCAGATACTGGTGCGCGGGGAAGCTCGGCCCTTCGTTGGTCTGGAACATGCGGTCGCCGAACGCATACTGCCTCGCCATAGCATAGTACGGCCCGGTCTCCTTAATCGGGACGTAGCCGTACGCGGCCACGTCGAGCTTCGGGCATCCAGTGCGCCCCTTGCACGCCGACGAGTGTTCTAGGTTGAAGCCATTCATCGCGCCGCTGTCGCTTTCGATCGCATAGGCGCGATGCTCGTGATCGACGTCGTAGGGAGCCTTGAGTGAGACGGGCCGTAAGGCAACCTGCTGTCCCGCCGAGTTGAGCGCGTAGGACGCAATGTCGGCGCCTTTGAGGCCCTGGAACAGATTATCGGGCGTGCGGTTCTCTTGCACGATGATGACGACGTGCGCGATCTTGCCTTTTGTAAGCGAATTATGCCTGACGGCCGGGCGCGTTGCCGGCGGGATGTCGTAACTGTGCGCGCCCGTCGAAAAAGGCGCAGTATAGTTGCACCCCCCGGCGAGCAGGAGCGCGAAAAGGAGCGCGCCGCGCATCACGCTACGCTCGTCCAACGAGGTTTCGCGCGATGACGAGCCGCTGGATCTGCTGCGTCCCTTCGTAGATCTGGGTGATCTTCGCGTCGCGCATCATCCGCTCGACCGGATAGTCGACGGAATAGCCGAAACCGCCGAGAACCTGCACCGCGTCGGTTGAGACCGACATCGCGATGTCGCCGCACTTGAGCTTCGCCATCGCCGCCCAGAGTGTCACGTCGGGGCCGCCTGCGTCGCACCGGCGCGCGGCCTCGTAGAGCGTCAGGCGCGCCGCTTCGACCTCGGTCCTCATGTCGGCGAGCATGAAGCCGACGCCTTGATGCTGGCCGATCGGCTTGCCGAACGCGATGCGTTCCTTTGCGTAGTTGGTCGCGTAGTCGAGCGCACCGGCGGCGATTCCGAGCGCCTGTGCCGCGATGCCGGGACGCGATTTGTCGAGCACCTTCATCGCGATCTTGAAACCTTCGCCTTCTTCGCCGAGACGGTTCGTCGCCGGCACTTCGCAGCCGGAGAAGATCAGTTCGACGGTTGGCGAGCCTCGGATCCCCATCTTTTTCTCGAGCTTCCCAACGGTAAAGCCGGGCGTGCCCTTCTCAACGACGAACGCGGTGACGCCGCGCGAGCCTGCCGCCGGGTCGGTGACCGCAAAGACGCAGACGACGTCGGCCACGCTGCCGTTGGTGATCCAAATCTTTTGGCCGTCGAGCACGTAGTTATCGCCACGCTTCTCCGCGCGCGTACGCATCGAGCCTAGCGCGTCGGAGCCGCTCGATACTTCGGTGAGAGCGTAGCAGACGAGGTGCTCCCCCGATGCGATCTTTGGGAGGAAACGGCGCTTTTGTTCTTCGCTTCCGCCGATCATGATCGGCAGCATGCCGAGCTCTTGCACCGCGACGATCAGCGCGCTCGATGCGCACGCCTTCGCGATCTCCTCGACGACCTTCACGTAGGTGACGAACGTACCGCCGAGGCCTCCGTACTCCGTCGGAATCGGAATCCCGAGAAGATCGTTTTGCGCGAAGAGCTCCTTTACGTCCCACGGAAACTCGCCGGTTGCGTCGATCTCGGCGGCGCGCGGGGCCACCTTCTCGGCGACCAGCTCGCGCACCATGGCGAGGATCATCGCCTCTTCTTCGTTTGCTGCAATATCAATCGGTAAAGTAGCCATAAGCTTCACTAGGTTCCACGAAGGCGGCGCCCGTTCCGTCGGCGCATTAGGGCGGAATGGAGAAGGTCTACACCTCCTGCGCCGAGGCGGTCGCCGACATTCCGAGCGGCGCGTCGATCGCGGTCGGCGGCTTCGGCCTCAACGGGATTCCGCACAACCTGATCGAGGCATTGCTCGAGCAGGGCGCCACCGATTTAGTCACCGTCTCGAATAACTGCGGCGTGGACGGCTGGGGCCTCGGCGTGCTGCTCGATAACCGGCGAATTCAGCGGACGACCGGGTCGTACGTCGGCGAGAACCGCGAGTTCGAGCGGCAGTATCTCAGCGGCGAGCTCGAGGTCGAGCTGGTGCCGCAGGGGACCCTCGCGGAACGCTTGCGGGCGGGCGGATGCGGTATTCCGGCCTTCTACACGCCGGCCGGAGACGGTACGTTGATCGCCGACGGAGGGTTACCCTGGCGATATAACTCCGACGGCAGCGTGGCGGTCGCTTCGCCGAAAAAGGATACCCGCGTCTTCAACGGCCGCGAGTACGTGCTCGAGGCCGGGATCGTCTGCGAGTACGCGCTGGTGCGTGCGTCGATCGCCGATCGCGCCGGCAACTTGATCTTCCACAAAGCGACGCGCAATTTCAATCCGCTCTGCGCGATGGCCGGCAAGATCACGATTGCCGAAGTCGAGGAGCTGGTCGAGCCAGGAGCGCTCGACCCCGAGAGCGTGCATCTGCCGGGCGTCTTCGTGCAGCGTATCGTGCACGTCGGGGCGCAAGGCAAACGCATCGAACGCGTCACCACACGCCCTTCGACAAGCTCAGGATGACAAGGGGTAGTTCGGCATGGCATTAACCAGGACGCAGCTCGCCGCGCGCGTAGCGCAAGAACTGCGCGACGGGCAGTACGTGAACCTCGGCATCGGGCTGCCGACGCTCGTTCCGAACTACGTGCCCTCGGACGTAACGGTGACGCTGCAGAGTGAGAACGGGATCCTCGGCATGGGTCCTTATCCGTACGAAGGGGAAGAGGACGCCGATTTGATCAACGCCGGTAAGGAGACGGTAACGGTTCTGCCGGGCGCGTCATTTTTCGATTCGTCGCTCTCCTTCGGAATGATTCGCGGCGGCCACATCGATCTCGCGGTACTGGGCGCGATGCAGGTCTCGCA
>DATAQH010000077.1:0-3602 GCA_036264815.1 Candidatus Cybelea sp. | reverse complement strand
TCGCGCACCGCTTCACGCTTCGGCTGGGCGATCCTGACGCCGGTCGCCGCTCTGCTCGTCGCCGTCAGCTGCCTCGGGAGCACCGGTGCGTGGCTCGGAACGACGGCGCGCATTCCCTACGTCGCCGGCATCGATCACTATCTGCCGCCGGTCTTTGCGCGTATGCATCCGCGCTGGGGCTCGCCCGTCGCCGCCCTGATCACCATGGCGGCGATCGCCGCGCTCTTCATTTTCTTGGGTCAAGGAGGCACGAGCGTAAAGGGAGCCTACGACGTGCTGGTCAGTGCGACGGTCATTACCACGATGATCCCGTTCGTGCTCCTCTTTGCGTCGGCGCTGAAGTTTCACGCTCTCGCGAAGACGCCCGTCGACATTCGCATTCCGGGCGGCCCAATTACCGTCTCCGTCGCCGCGCTCATCGGCCTCGCAACGACGCTCGCAGCCATGATCTTTGCCGGCTTTCCGGCCGACGACGATCCAAACAAGACGCTCGCGGTCGTCAAGGTCGTCGGTTTGACGGGCGCCATGCTGCTCGCCGGCGTCGCGATCTACCTCACGGGCCGTCGCAAAGCGCAACTCAAAGCTGAAGTCTGAGGAGCTCCGGGCGCGCGAATCGAACGCTCCGTCAATGCGCGACGAAGTCTTCGTTCGCCGCCTCGAAGCCTTCGGCGACATCGTGATGGGCTTCAGCCTGGGACTGCTCGGCTTGACACTCGTCGTGCCCAACCATGCAGCAGCGCTCTTCGAGCATCAGACCTGGCTCGTCGGCTACGTCTGGACGTTCGCGCTGGTCTGCGTCATGTGGGCCTCGCATTACTGGACCTTCCGCTACGTATTCGTTCCGACACCGTTCTGCCTCGTGGTAAACTATGCGAAGCTGGCGCTCACGGTTCTGCTGATCTTCATGGTGCAGGTGCTGATGCGGTCGTACGAGACGGGAACCGCCCGCGATATCGTCGTTGCAAACGAGCTCTATTGGGGCTGCCTCGCGGCAATTTGGGCGGCTACGGCGTTGCTGCTGATCGTCGGCCTACGAGATCGCCGCGCGTTCCTGCCGCCGGAGATCGAGCGGCGCGCCGTCGCGCGAATCTATCGTATTGCAGCGACGGTTCCCGCGCTGCTTGTGGGAATCTTCATCGGCGCGCGCGGCCGAGCGGATCTGATGTCGAGCGTCGTCGCGGTTTCGCTGGTCGTTGGACTCGCGTTGGGACGCGCGGCAGCCGCTCTGGCTTTAAGGAGCCACAGCGGCGCGCGCGCGTCGTAGTATTTTCTCAGTGAGGAGCCGGCGAGGTAACCGGCACCGGTTTGATCGGTACCGGTGGCTGTACCGGAACTGGCGCAGGCGGTACCGCAGCGTGCGGTGGCACCGCAGCACGCGGCGGTGACGCCATGTGCGGAGGCGTCACGGGCATAGGCTCTCTTATCGGTGGAGGAATGGGCCTAGCCTGCGCCGCGGCGGAACGCATCGCGTGCGCGGGCGGCGTGGCACCGAGAAGCGCAAACGCTGCGAATGGGAGGGTGAGGCCTGCAAGCCACTTTCTTTTTACGGTAAACATGCCTAAATAGGTGCCCCCATCGAGTCGCGAATCACGCCCCCAAATTAGCGTTGGGTTAAAGGGCCTGCATAAGCAGACGCGCGGCTAGTGTTTAACGATCCTGCTGTGGAGTCCCAGCGGCTGCCCGCTAAGGATTACACCCGCCGTCCGACGATTATCGCGACGGCGACGTAAGCAACGGGAAGCATTCGTTGTGCGTGCCACGCCGCGACGTCCTATCGCGACGACCAAGACGATGCACGGGATTGGAAACGATACGACGACGACGGCGTTCAAGATCGCAAAAACCGGACGCGACTGCGGCCGATCGATCGTCGTGCCGTCTTCAACTCGGGCGTAATGCGATCCGCTTATCTTCATGAAAGTAAACCGTTGCCGGGTTTTATTGTTGCTTCACAAGTTGGTGCAATCCTGACTGCACTCGGTCATCGAGAAAGGAGCACCCGAATACAATGACCTTGACTTCGAAACTCGTCTCGGCGGCATCGTTCGCAGCGTCGCTGGCTCTCGCAGGTTGCGGGGGCGGACAATCGTCCATGGGCAGCATGCCCGTTGCTTCGAGCCCACTACGCGCCGCCTCGGCACAGCCGTTGGATCGCAACGGCGGCGGTTGCCAAAACGACGGAGACCTTCACGTGGACCCGTGTCGCATTCGCTTTGACGCAAATCACTCGGAGCCGGCCGATGTCGTCGTCGAGAATGGCGGCGGCAACGACCGGGATCGTGGTCGCGGTGGCGGCCAGCAGATCAAAGAGCGCGATGACTGCGCATCCCGCGATATTGCGACGCTTACCCGCGATTCCGACCACGTCTACACGGTGACGGCCGGAACGGTATCCGGCTCGTGCACCGCGAGCTTCACCGACAACGGCCGCCGCAATCGCGACGAAAATCGCGGTCAAGGCGGAAACCTCCGCATCGTCAACGCGCTCTAGCGCATTGCACCGCGCTGGAGCCTGCGAGGGGGCCGTTCCGCCGGCCTCCTCGCAAATCTAACGCCGCTGCCGCACGGCAACCGCCTCAGCGCTTCTTGGAACGGTGGCTTGCCGATGGGGGCGGCACGACCGTAATTCCGTAGGGCGTTCCACCGATTCCGGACCAGGCTCCCGAGAGAACGATCTTGTTTCCATTCGTGTCGTAGGCGGTCGGCGTGCCGCCTTTGATATTCGTTACGTAGATCAGAGCCGCGCCCGGGTTGTACGTGATGCCGTACGGCCCGTTTAGACCGACGAACGATCCGGAGAGTTGCTGCTGATTACCGTTCTGGTCGTAGGCCGTCACCGTCGTGTTGTTGGAGTTCGCGACGTAAAGCCAGCCGTTCTTTGAGACGTAGGCGATACCGGTTGGAAACGACAGCCCGCTCCACGATCCCGAAAGCGTCTGTCTATTGCCGTCCTGATCGTACGCGCCGACGTTATAGTTGGGAGCGCCGCTGGTCACGTAGAGCAGCCCGTTGCTGGGGTCGAAGGCAATTCCGATCGGATTGCTGAGGCCCGACCACGAGCCGGAAAGACGCTGCAGGTCTCCGCTTTCGTCATAGGCAGTAACGTTGTTAGACCCTTGGTTCACAACGTAGAGCCATCCATTGCTCGAATCGTAGGCAATCCCGCTCGGAACGTTGGCGCCGGCGAAGTTGCCGGTGAGCACCTGCTGATTGCCGGTCGTATCGTAGGCGGTCACCGTGTTGCCGGTGAGATTGGCGACGTAGAGCAACCCATTCCCGCCGTCGTAGGCGATCGCGCGAGGATTGGCGAGCTTCGTCCACGCGCCGCCCACGGTCTGCAAGTTTCCCTCTGGATCGTAAGCAGTCACGCTCCCCGGGCTGCCGCTTTGGGCGATATAAACGACCGGCGTCCCAGGCGAGGGCGACGGGCCGAAGGGGTTCGGCGACCCGGCGACGCCGGCGGTATGGCATCCCGCGAGCGTCAGGACAAAAAGAAGCCCGGCGGCCGCTATGCGTGTTGATTTAAATGCTTGAAAAAGCATCGGCACCTCCAG
Source organism: Candidatus Cybelea sp. (assembly GCA_036264815.1). GTDB lineage: Bacteria > Vulcanimicrobiota > Vulcanimicrobiia > Vulcanimicrobiales > Vulcanimicrobiaceae > Cybelea. The sequence goes on along the minus strand of DATAQH010000077.1, from coordinate 48 downwards.
TTACTGGAGCGCTCCTTCGTCGTCTCGGGGGTGGCGACCCGGTGCGAG
>DATAQH010000064.1:0-34536 GCA_036264815.1 Candidatus Cybelea sp. | reverse complement strand
TTCCCGCGACTGGGCGCGTACAGTCGTCGGTCCGGCTGGTCGAAACCCTCGGCCTCGTGCGCAGCGACCCGGCGTGGCAGTAGCTGCAGGTCGCCAACACCGTGCTGACCGGCGGCTTCTACTCTTCGCTGCTCTATCACGATTTGCGCGAGATTCACGGATACGTGTACGACGTCGAGAGCCGCGTATCGGCGGGTAAGACGCGCGCGACGTTCGGCCTCGACTACGGCTGCGATCCGCAGAACGTTACGCCGGCGCAATCGCAGATCTCCGGTATCCTCACGCAACTGACGCAGGAGCCGATCGCGGCGGACCGGCTGCTGCGCTCGAAGGCGCTCTTGATGGGCGAGGTTCCGATCCGCGAAGCGAGCTATGACGGCGTGACCGCGCAGCTGCTCGATTACGCTACGCTCGGGCTTCCGCTCGATCAGAATCTGGTCGACGCGCGCGCCGAACTCTCGGCGACGGCGCAGAGCGTGCGCGAGGCGATTCAAAAGTACGTGCGTCCGCAGGGATTCGTGCGCGTCGTCACCGGTCCGGGACCGAGCTAACGCAGCGTCGAACGCGCTCGGGATGGAAGCGGTACGGGGGATCGGTTTCGATCTCGACCACACGCTCGCAATCGATAACCGGCTCGAGCGGGTCGCATTTGCGCATCTGCTGGAGCTCGTCGAGGCCGAGGGCGGCCACGCTCTCGGAACGCTGAGCGACGAAATCGCTGCGATCGACGACCTGCTGCACCGCCAGCGCTGCTCGGAGCTGACGCTCGGGGAAGCGGTCGAGTCGTTCGTCGCGCAGCGTGGCATACGCCCCAGCGCCCGCTACGTCGATTGGTATCGCGGCAAGGTGCTCTCGATGGTTCCGCAGTTCGTCGTTCCGCTGCCCAGCGTCAGGCCGACGATCGATGCGCTGCGTGCGCGCTCGATTCAGATGGCCGTGCTGACCAACGGCTGGAACCCGTTGCAGCTGCGAAAGGCGGAGCGGGCCGGGTTCGCCGGTCCCGTCTTGGTGAGCACCGACATCGGAGTGCACAAGCCCGATCCTGGGGCCTTCGAACTCATGCTGGAGCGGCTGGGAACGCCGCCGTCGCAGACCTGGTACGTGGGCGACGACCCGCGCGGCGACATTGCCGGCGCGCAGCGGGCCGGCATCCAGGCAGTCTGGATAAACTGGGAGCACCAGGAGTATCCGCTCGATCTGCGCCCGCCCGAGCACACGATATCGCGCTTTGAGGAGTTGCTCGAGCTCGTGCCGGAGGTCGCGGCCGCCCCATGACGCTCCGTTTGCTGCTCGCCTTTACCATCTACTTTTCGGCCGCCACCGCGCTGGCGGCCCCCGCCGACTATCAGGCCCGGCTCGTCGATCTCGAGCGCCGCTACACGATGTGGTCGTTCGAGCAGAATCCCTCGTCGGCGACCGACGCCGGCATTCATACCTACGACTCACGTCTTGCCGACTACTCGGCGGAGACGCAGGCCGAGCAAATGGTGCGCCTTCGCAAGTTTCGCAACGAGCTGGCGGGGCTGCAGCCGGCCGCCGGCACGAGTCCGCACGACCGCGTCGACTACCTGCTGATTCGCTCGAATATCGAGGCCGACTGGTGGGATCGCACGGTATTGCGCGGGCTGCAGCGCAATCCAAGCGTTTACGAGGGTGAGTGCAGCAACGGCATCTTTTCGATCATCAAGCGGCATTACGATAGCGATGAGGTCCGCATCCATAGCGCGATTGGCCGCCTACGTGCCTGTCCGCGCGTCTTGGAGCAGGGGCGTGCAAACCTCACGCAGCCGGTCCGCGAGTTCGCGCAGATCGCCTCGGAAGATATTCGCGACGGCGACGCGCTCTATACGACGAGTCTCGACGAGGTCGCTCGCGATACGTCGGCGCAGACGCGGCAGCAGCTCGCCGCGGCGCAAAAGGTCGCTCTGGACGGCCTGCACGACTATCGCGCCTGGCTCGATTCGCACATGACGAGCTTCCCTGCCGGCGGTTTCGCCGTCGGGCGCAAGCAGTACGACTGGTTCCTGCGGCGCGTTCTGATGCTGCCATTCGATGCGAGCCAGGTCGCGACGATCGGCCGGCTCGAGCTCGCGCGCGACCGCGCGCTCGAAGTGTGGGAGAAGAGCCGCGACGCGCACGAACCGAAAGCGACCCCAGCCCCGACCTTCGCTACGAAGGAAGAGTTTCTCGCGTACTACGAGCGCAGTCTGCAAAAGCTCGTGTCGTTCATCAACTCGCGCCAAATCGTCACGATTCCGCCGTACATCGGTCCGTTCCACATCGTCGAAGTTCCCAAGGCGCTGGCGGCAACCTATCCGGGCGGCTTCATGAACCCGCCGCAGATGTTTTCCAACGATCGGCAGGGCTTCTATTTCGTTCCCGACTTCAGCTCGGCGAACCAGAGCTTCTTCGTGGAACAGGCGCGCCAGTCGGTGCTGCCGCTGCTCGGGCATGAAGGAATTCCCGGCCACTTTTTGCAGTTTACGTACGCCTACCATAACCCCGACTACGTGCGGCACGTCCAGCAGGACGGCGTCTTCGCCGAAGGTTGGGCGTTTTACGGCGAAGAGATGTTGATGCGAGAAGGGCTCTACGACGACGACCCCGGCGCGCGGCAGCAAGTAATACATTTGATGCGCCACCGTGCGACGCGTATCGGCGTGGACGTCGGCCTCGCAACCGGCGCGATGACGCTCCCCCAAGCGATCGCGTACTTTGAGAAAAATGCCGGCATCGATGAGGTTACGGCGCGCGGCGAAGCGACGCGGTTTGCGATGGATCCCGGCCAGGCGATCGACTATCTCACCGGCAAAACGCAGATCGAAATGTTGATCGGACTGCTGCACGACCGCGAGGGCGCGAACTTCACTCTGCAGGCCTTTCACGACCGCCTGCTCTCCTACGGCACCGTTCCGTATTCGACGATTCGCTACGAATGGCTCGGCGACGACGCCTGGATTCGCTCCGCTCTAACGCCGCTTGGTCCGCAGAGTTTCTAGCGTGCCGAAGATCACGGGCGGATCGCTCGGAAGCCGAAAGCTGCGCTCGCCCAAAGGTACGCAGGTCCGTCCGACGCCGGGGCGCGTCAAAGAGTCGCTCTTTTCCATTTTGATGAATCGTCTCGACGGGGCGCGCGTGCTCGACCTCTTTGCAGGCACCGGCGCGATCGGATTCGAGGCGGCCTCACGCGGCGCGGCGGCGGTCGTTTCCGTCGAAGCGCAGCGAGAGATCGCGCAGGCGATCGAAGGGGCGGCCAAGGACATGGGCGTCGACGGCGTCGTGACGGTATTTCCGGCACCCGCGGAGCGCGCGCTCTATCGCCTGGAAGGACCCTTTGACATCGTCTATCTCGATCCGCCGTACGCGGATCCGGTGCCGCTACAGCTCTTCCGCCTGATGCTCGAGCGCAAATTATTGGCTCCCGACGCGTTGGTCGTCTACGAACATCCGGCCAAGCGGATCTTGCCGCAGATACCCGGGTATCGTTCGGTTCGCGAAGAAGTCTATGGCGATGTCGCGCTCGCCTTCCTTTCGCCGGAAAATTGAGTAACGGCAGGCTCGAGCGGGTGACGCGGGCGATCTATCCAGGCTCGTTCGATCCGCCGACAAACGGGCATCTCGACGTCATCGAACGCGCCGCGCGGTGTTTCGGCGAGTTGATTGTGGCGGTCGTCGTCAACCCGCAAAAACGAGCCCCGATGTTTTCACTGCAAGAGCGCGAGGAGATGCTCAAGGAGAGCTGCGCACCGTTTCCCAGCGTGCGGATCGAGCATTTTCGCGGCCTCTTAGCCGACTACGTCAAATCCGAGCGAGCCGACGTGATCGTAAAAGGTCTGCGCGTCGTCTCCGACTTCGAGAGCGAGATGTCGGCGGCGATGATGAACCGGTCGCTCTCCGACGTCGACACGCTGTTCTTGATGTCCGATCAAAAATATTCGTTCGTCAGCTCGAGCCTCGTCAAAGAGGTCTTCTTTCTGGGCGGCGACGTCGCGGCGCTGGTCCCCAAGCCGGTGCTCGCGGTTATGACGGCGAAGCGCACCTTGCAACGGAGGTAGTAATGTCGGTTTATCGCGTGCTTGACAAACTCGAGGCCTACGTCCACGAAGGGACGTGGCTGCCGGCCGGTTATCGCGTTCTTTCGGAGGAGCGCCTGCTCGAACTGCTGGAAAAAATCAGAGCCTCGCTTCCGGAAGAAGTTGGGCGTGCCAAAGTGATCGCCAAGGATCACGAGCGGATGATGCGAGCGGCGCAAGAGAAAGCGCAGGCGATCGTCAACGAGGCGGCGTCGAAGCACGAGGAACTGCTCGACGACAACGAGATCGTGCGCCGCGCCCGCGAGGCCGCCGATTCCGTGCTGAACGACGCTCAAGAGAACGCCCGCAAGGTGCGCGAGGGCGCAGACCACTACGCGGGCGGCGTCCTGGCCGAGATGGAGGCCCGGCTCTCCGGTGCTCTGAGCGCCGTTCGCAAGGGGCGCGAAGTGCTCGAAGGCCAGCGCCAGGGTGCGGTGGCCGACCAGCCGCTCGCCGAGGCGGCGGCCAAAAGTAAGCGGGCCGCCTTCGACATGCAGACGGCTAGCGACGAGACGGCCGCTCTCGAATCGGTCTAAAAGACCCCAGAAGCGGGCAAGAGGAGAGCATGAAGTACTTAGCAGTCATGCTCGCGCTCGGAGGTTCGCTCTGGACGCTGGCGTTCGCCGACGAACTCGGCGGCATTTCCGGTACGGTCGTCGATGCGAAATCGGGGCAGCCGGTTGCCAACGCGCAGCTGTTTTACTATCGTAGCCCCTATCGTGAAGCCGGCTCGAACCACATCATGCAGCTCAAGACCAACGGTCGCGGCTATTTCAGCGACATCACGCTGGAGCCGGGACGGTACGTCATCATGGCGCGGTTCCCGGGCAAGGTCCAGGGATGCGCCGTCGACGACGTGATGGGCGGCGAGACCGCGCACATGAAGATCGCGATCGGTCACGATCAGATCATGTGTAGTGGCCCGCGCGTGCACCCCGCTTTAGTCGACCCGAACGTGACCGCGGACGTCTATCGAATTTAAGTCAGCAAATCAGGTTGAATGAGGCGACCTGAATAGAGGCCGCGATTTGGTCCAGATCGCGAAGCCGGGGGCCGAAGTTTACTATGGTAATCGAGGCCCCCGGCGACAAAGAGCTGGGCCGAATCACGGCTTCCTAGACGGGTGGGGCTTGGACGTTGTCGGCGAATGCCTCCAACAACGCCCGGTCGATCGCGCGCACGCGGCCGCGATCGAGTTCGAGCGCGCTGGCGTTCTTAAGCCGTAGCAGCGCGCGCGCCGCCATATCGCGTACCGTGCCTGCGGCGGCGGCGATTTGCGCCTGCGAGAGGTTTTCGACGCCGGGTAAGCCGGGAGCCATCCCAACCGAGGTCCGCGCATAGCCGAGCAAGAATTTCGCTACGCGCTGCAGCACGTGCGCGAACGCCAGATCCGCGATCGTGTCGATCGACCGGCGGCGCGCTTGGGAGGAGGCGATCAGAAAGCCCAGCGCGAGTTCGGCGTCGTTGCGGGCCGCGTGGATCAGCGCTTCGCTCGGCAGCGTGACGATCGTCGCATCGGTGAGCGCCTCGGCGCGCGTCGTGGCGCCGCCGCCGTCGAAGGTGCCGCTCTCGTTGAGGGTGTCGTGCGTCAGCCGCTCGCCGATCGTATGCGTCTTGCCGTCGGCAGAGAGCAGCGTGTAGATGACCTTACCGCTCTTGACGATTCCCAGATACGGCCAGACCTCGCCTTCGTCGAAGATTGTCTCTCCGGCGCGGTACGCGCGCTCGCTCACCTGGCTCGCCAACTCTTTGAGCGTGGCGGCTTTGGCTGAGGTGAACGCGGGGACGTAGGTGAGGAAGGTGTCGTTGTCCGCGTGCTCGTCGATACGTTCGAGCCGCACGGTCCAGCGGTTCCCGCCCAGATTGCGAGCGTCCCACGAAAAGCGCCCCGGGCGAAGCTGTGCCATCTCGTTGCGCAGCGCCCGAGGGTAGGCCTCCTCGGTAATCTCCAGAGCGCTGCCGATCTGCAGCTTGTCGAACTGTTCGAGGATCTGCTCCGTTTTTGTCGCAGGCGGCAGCGACCGGGCATCGAGCGCGATCGCGGCTGGTCGGTTGATGGGCATACGGGCCGGTCTTAGTGACGCTCCGCGACGGCGCCTGCCGGGACGCTCGCCGGGGGCCGCTGAATAGACGTGCGCGATATGAATAATTCCATCCGTGATAACGACGTCGTAATTCTCGCCGGCGCCCGCACGCCGTTCGGCAATCTCGGGGGCGAGCTCTCCACCCTTACCGCCACCGATCTGGCCGTCGTGGCGGCAGAGGGGGCGATCGCACGAAGCGGGGTGCGCAAGGAGAAGATCGACGAGGTCGTCTTCGGCAACGTCATCCAAAGCAGTGCCGACGCCATCTACCTGGCCCGCCACGCCGGCCTCCGAGCCGGGCTGCCAATCGGGGTGCCGGCGCTCGTCGTCAACCGGCTCTGCGGTTCGGGCCTGCAGGCGATTCTCTCCGCGGCGCAGTCGCTGGCACTTGGGACCGCCACCTATGCGCTCGCGGGCGGAACGGAGAACATGAGTCAGGCGCCGCACGTGGTGCGCGGCGCGCGCAAGGGCTTTCACCTCGGACAGCAAGTCGCGTTCGAAGATTCTCTCTGGACGGCGCTTACCGACTCGTACGGCGATACGCCGATGGCGATTACCGCCGAGAATCTTGCGAAGAAATACGGCGTGTCGCGCACCGAGTGCGACGAGTTCGCGCTCGCGAGTCAAGAGCGCGCGCTAGCGGCGCAAAGCAGCGGCTATTTTGCGCAAGAGATCGTCCCCGTCGACGTTCCCGGTCCCAAAGGCACGACGATACGCGTTGAGAAGGACGAGGGTCCACGCGCGGGGCTCAACATGGAGAAGCTCGGCAAACTGCCGGCGCGCTTCGCAAAAGACGGAGTCGTTACACCGGGGAATGCGAGTGGAATCACCGACGGTGCATCCGCGGTCGTGTTGACGACCGTGAAGCAGGCGCGCGAAGACGGCCTGCAATGGATGGGCCGGCTCATTTCGGCCGGCGTCGTGGGCGTCGAGCCGTCGATCATGGGAATCGGCCCGGCATTCGCGATTCCGAAAGCGCTCGAGCGTGCCGGCGTCGGTAAAGACGAGATTGCGGTCATGGAGATCAACGAGGCATTCGCGCCGCAAGTGCTCGCGTGTCTGCGCGAGATGGACGAGAAGGCGGACGGGGCGGGAGAGTCGCGGCTGAATCCGCATGGCGGCGCGATTGCGCTCGGTCACCCCTTGGGCGCTTCCGGGGCGCGACTGGCGCTCACGGCGCTGCACGAGCTCAAAGCTAGAGGCGGCGGCTACGGCATTGCCTCCGCTTGTATTGGAGGCGGGCAAGGGATCGCAGCCCTTCTTCGTGTGGACTAGCGATTCGGCAGGCAAGTTCTTTACCGTTGGGCGGCTCTGGGATGCACTGGCCCTGCTGGCGATCGGCTTTGCGATCTGGAAGATCTTTATCGCGCCGCGCTTTCTCGAAACGCCGAGAGCGCATCCCGCGCCCGCCGCGATCTACGATCGGCTCGACGGCGGTGCGTTCAGCCTAGCGCAGCAGCGCGGACACCTCGTTTTTCTCGATTTTTACGCGAGTTGGTGCGAGCCGTGCAAACTCGAGCTGCCGCTGGTGGCGGGTTGGGCCTCCGCCCACCGGGGTGTGATGGTGGTGCCGATCGACGTTGGTGAAGGTCGCGCAACGGCCGCCGATTTTGCCCGCCGCTACCGCTTGCACGACGTTGCGTTGGATCCGCAAAGCAGCGCGCGCGCGCTCTTTTCGGTCGAAGGCTTTCCAACGATCGTCGTCGTCGACGGCCGCGGCTACGTACGTGCTAAATGGGAGGGCCTCAATCCCGCGATCGGACTCGCGATGGATAACGCCCTAAAACAGGTAGGGCCTTAACGGCCCTTCCAGGCCGGCTTGCGCTTTTCCAGGAAGGCGGCCGTGCCTTCTTTGATGTCTTCGGTGTCGACGAGCGATCCAAATTCGAGCGCCTCGAGTTCGAGCGCATCGTCGAGCGACAGGTGCGCACCGTTGTTGATCGTGCGTTTGCATGCCGCGATCGCGAGCGGGGCTTTCGCGGCGACCAGCGTCGCGATACGCTTCGCCTCATTCATCAATTCCGCCGCCGGGACGACGCGCGTTACCAACCCGATCCGCAACGCCTCGTTGGCGTCGATCATCTCGCCGGTGAGACAGAGATGCGTCGCGACGCCTTTACCCGCTAGGCGCGTTAACCGCTGGGTTCCGCCGTAGCCGGGAATCAAGCCAAGGTTTACCTCGGGCTGGCCGAATTTGGCGTTTTCACTCGCGATGCGAATATCGCCCGCCATCGCGAGCTCGCAGCCGCCGCCGAGCGCAAAACCGTTAATCGCCATGATGACGGGTTTGTGCAAGCGTTCGATTTTGCGCGTCAGCCGCTGTCCGCTGCGCGCCTGCTCCGTACCCGCCCCGGCACTGGCCAGCGCGTTGAGCTCGCCGATGTCCGCCCCGGCGGCGAAGGCCTTTTCGCCGCTGCCGGTCACGACGATTGCCGCAACGCGCTCGTCGCGCTCCAAGTCGTCCAGAGCCGACGAAAGTTCGTCCAGGAGCTGCGCGCGCAACGCATTCAGAACGCTCGGGCGGTTAAGAGTGATGAAACCAATCGGCTCCTCGACCGTCACCAGAATATCTTCAAATGCCATCTGAGAGCCTTATGGTTTCATAAAGGATGCAGGTTCCCTCGTCGCATTGCGGGGAACAGCCCCTTCGACTTATACTGGAAGCACATTTGCGGAGGTGACGGTGGCGGTTCGGACGGCGTATCACGAAGCACTGGAATCGACGAGACTGGACGTCGTGCGGCTCGGCGCGCTCGTCGGCGACGCGATTCGCGTGGCGGTCGACGCGCTCGATAATCGCGACGCGTCTGCCGGCGCTCGGGTCGTGGCGGGCGACGACGTCGTCGACGATCTGCGGCGAAGGATTGAAGGGCACTGCATCGAGTTGATCTGGCGACAGCAGCCCGTCGCCGGCGAACTTCGCGAGATCGCCGCGATGCTCGAGATCGCAACGGACCTCGAACGGATCGGCGACTACGCCGTCGACATTTCGAAGAATGCGATCAAGCTCTCGGATCAGCCGATGCGTCCGCAGAAAGTCGAGATCGACCGGATCGCCAGTGTGGCTCACGGGATGCTGCTCGACGCGATGCGTGCCTATACCGAACGAGCCGCCGATCTCGCGAGCGCGGTGATCGATCGCGACGACGAGGTCGACAAACTGTACAAGCGAAGCATTAAGCTGCTGCAAGCCGAGATGCGCGGCGATCCCGAGATCATCCGTCCGGGAACGCGCTATCTTTTCGTGCTCGCATCGCTCGAGCGCGTGGGCGACCGTGCCGGCAACATCGCCTGGCACACGAAGGACATGATCGGCGCCGAGTGACGACTCCGCTTCCACGAAGCGAGTTCGCGGTAACGCAGCGGTACCTCTATCTCAACCACGCGGCGGCCGGCGTGCTGCCGGCATCGACGGTTGCCGCGGTCGAGGAGTTTGCGCGCGCCCACGCCGCTGCGGGCGTCTTGGGGACCTTTCCGTACGACCTGAAAATGGTGGAGTATCGGGAAAAGATCGGGCGCTTCATCGGCGCGTCGGGCGCCGAGATCGCAACGATCCCCAACACGAGTGCCGGCGCCGCGACGATCGCTCTGGGCATCGCGTGGAAACCCGGCGACGAAGTGCTGCTCTGCGACAACGAGTTCCCAGCCAACGTCATCGCGTGGCTCGCACTGCGCCGGCGGGGAGTCGACGTGCGGCTGCTGCCGGTGACGCAGGGACGCTTGACGCCGGAGCGATTGCGGCGCGAGGTCGGTCCGCGCACGCGAGTCGTCACCTGTTCGTGGGTCTCCTACTTCGACGGTTACCGGCACGATCTGGCCGGCCTGGCGACGGTCGCGCACGAAGCGGGTGCGCTGCTCTGCGTCGACGCGATGCAGGGTCTGGGCGCGCTGCCGATCGACGTGCGTTCTCTCGATGTGGATGCGCTCTATTGCGGCGCCGCAAAATGGATGCTCGGATTGCACGGCGCGGCGTTTCTCTACGTCGGCCCGCGTATCGCGCAAGATCTCGAGGTCGCCATGCCGGGGTGGCGCTCCGTGGAAGACATGTGGGATTTCCACAATTACGACCAGCCGTTCACGCGCGAGGCGCTGCGCTTTGAAGGCGGTACGCCGAACTTGCTCGGCACGCTCTCGTTTGCGTGTGCGATCGACCTCTTTAATGCAAGCGGTCCGGAGCGGATTGCGGCCCACGTGTTGATGCTCACCGACCGGCTCTGCGACGGTCTTCGAGAGCTGGGAGCCACCTTCTCCACGGAGCGAGGCGAGCGCTGCTCCTCGGGTATCGTCACCTTCGCGATTCCCCGAAGCGACAGCATCGCACTCGGCCGGGCGCTCGAGAGGGAAGGTATCGTCACGACGTACCGAACCGGCGGTATTCGAGTATCGCCGCATGGGTACACGACGACGGAGGAGATCGACGACATGGTGAACGCGGTCGCGCGGCTTGGACGCGCAGACGTGGAAGTCTCGTAGCGATGTTGGCAACCCTTCTGTTGGCCGCCATCGCCTCCGGCGCCCCCGCCTTCCCACCCGCGGGAACCTATTCGTACGCGGCGTCGCTCAACGGCGAAGCGGTCGGGAAGTGGTCGGTGAATGTGAGGAGCGCTCAAGCCGGCCCAGAGATCGACGAAAACTCGGCGGCCTCCTTGATGGGAATGCAGCTAGCGGCGCAAGCGGCGTTGATGCTCTCGGCGGATCTCTCGCCGGCGCGCTACGACGGCCACTATCGCACGCCAAATCAAAGTCCGAACGTCAGCGTTTCGTTAACCCCGACGTCGGCGACGGTCGTAGGCCTCATGACGAGCCAGGCGCAGCAAGTCTCGCTCGACGCGGGCACGCGCCACTTCGTGGTCATCGAGCCGGGTCTCATCGCCGGGCTCTTCGCGCTTCCCGCGCAGCTGGCGTCGTGGAAAGATCCCACGGTAACTTGGATCACGCCAACGAGCGCGCAGGCGCAGGTTCTGACGACCGGGTCGGCGGCGTCGCAGGGGCGTCCCGCGGGCGTTTCGGCGACCGACGTGCTGCTCTCGATCGCCTCGCCGATCGCGGTCTCGATTTGGTACGATCCGGCGACGCTGGTTCCCGATCAGATCTCCGTTCCGTCGCAAAACGCGGTGCTCACGCGAATTCGGTAACGGCGCGCTAGACGACCAGCGCGCGGAACTCGGCGGGCTCCAACGGGCGGACTTCCTGCGAATGCAGCGGGAGCCCGCGCAACAGACGTTCTAAGACGCCGAGCGTTCCGCGGTGCGCGATGACGAGCGAACACGTTGCGCCCTGCAGGCGTGCTACGACCGGCGAAAGCCGGTTTGCAACGTCGGCAAAACTCTCGCCCGCCGGCGGACGAAAATTCACGGGATCGCGCTGCCGATGCGAGAGTCTCCGCGCGTCGTTGCCCTGCACCCACTGCAGCGTCATGCCTTCCCAGCTGCCGAAATCGACTTCGCGCAGCGCTTCGAGCGTCTCGAACGGAACCTCAGGGGCAGCCAGCTCTCGCGTCCGAACGCAGCGGCTCATCGGGCTGATCAGACAATGCTCGAAGGCAAACTTCGAGAGCAAGGGCTGCAGTGCACGGCACTGCGCCTCTCCGGCGTCGCTTAAATGAAGGTCGGTTCTCGAGAGAAACTGCCCCGCGGCATTGCCGGCGGTCACGCCGTGCCGGCAGAGTACGATCGCGCCCACGCTGCGGGTTCGTTGCTTTAGGACGCGGGCTCGCGAAGGATTGAGGAGGTCATCACCGCGTCGGTCATTCCGTGGATGAGGCGCTTGTCGGCGGGCGCGATCGTCGCCAAAATACCGCCCAGCTGCACGCTGTCCTCACCCGTAACGAAGTAGTAGGGACAGAGCCGCACGCGGCCGTCGTAATTTCGGATGTCGTCGACGTCGCGGTCGAAGTAGCTCTGCCGGATGCGCTTGCCTTTGTGGAATCGCTGGAGAATGTGGGGCGTCCGATCGAACGAAGTAAGCGCGTTGTCGAGCGCGTCGGTCCACTCTTCGCGCGTCAGATCGTCGCCGATTTTCACACCGCGCGAACCCCACGCCAGCTGCGAGAAGCCCGAGGGCTTGACGACGTAGGCGCGTTCGCTCTTGGGGAGTGCCGTCAAAGCGCGAAATTCGGAGACCGGCGCACCGGCGACCTGCAGGCCGGCGATCGCGCCCTGCGGCGGCATCGGCCGCGGATCGATGACCCACGTCTTCGGGAAAAGCTCGAGGAGCCGTTCGAAAGCGTCGTTTCCGAGCTCGCCGCGCCAGAGCGGCCCGAGCGCGTAATGGTGAAGCAGTGCGAAGGCCAGCTTCTCTTCGAGCGTCGCTTTCGGCGGCGGAGTCACCTTGACGCGATTGTGACGTGCCGCGTAGAGCATGAGCTCTTGCTTGGGGACGTTGAAGAGATCGAAGAGCTCGAAGTTGCGATAGATCGCGTCGAGCCGGGCTTCGCGGCCGTCTTCGAGGGCGATGAAGAGCCCTTCTTCGGTAAAGGTGACCTCTTGGGGTTTGCGCAGCCATGCGTCGGCCAGGTCTAAGCGGCGCAGCGCGTCGGCGAGCCACGCCATCTCGTTGCGGTAATCCGCGGATTCCTCCGAGACGACGATTGCCACGGTCGGCTTTTCGACACCGGTTGTATAGCGGAGCATCGCGGCAAAACCTTTCGGAATTCCGTCGTCTCCGCCGACGCTCTCGAATCCTAACTGGCAATACGCTTCGGTCATTCCGCCGAGGAAGCCCATCCCGCCGGGAATGCTGTCGAGTTCCGTCGCTTTGAAGCCATCGGCGGTGACGATCAGGTCCGGGCGAATGACGCCGGGAAGCTCTTGTTTAAAGCGATTTTGGCGTGCAAGTTTGACGACTTGTTCGGGCTTGCCGCGGTCGAGATATTCGGCGATGAAGCTCGGGGCAGTGCCGCGTGCGCTGCGGTTATAGAGGTTGTTGAGCCCCCGGTAGAAGCGAAGAAGATCGACCCCTAAGGACTCGATCGTCGCGACCTGTTCTTTCGATAATGCAAAGGGTTCTGGGCTAACCCGCCATGCGATGCGGTCGTTTTCGTCTTGGACTCTAAAGAGGCCGGGAGGTATCGCGTCGTAGAGGTAGTGCGCTTGCTCGCGGGCCGTAAGGTTGGGGATGGTTGCCGTACAAGGCATATGGGTGAGCGGTCTCCTCTATCGACAGCCGTCGGGGATCTTGGAGCTGCTAAAGGCGATGTAGCGTCGTCGCATACCAGTCCTTAGAGCGCCCGGCCCCGCCCTTGGGTTGCACTCATTTGATCGTAATCGCCCCGGGCGTGAGCAACGCGCCCTCGACGCGAACCGCTCCTTGGATATAGGCGAGCGTCAGGTGCAGCGTTCCGGTCAGCCCCAGCTTCGTCAGATCGAGGCTCTCGAGAACCCGCGAGGCCGCCTCTTCGGCGAGAAAGTGGAGCTCGGAGGTTCGACGCAGGGTGCCCCCCGGCGCCGAGAAGGTTGCGCTGACGGGGACGATGATCTCGTGGCTTGCGGTGGCGCGCGCGGGGCCGGTGACGCAGTACGAGACGGAGACCGGCGCGCGACCGACGGGGAGCGTCTCGGTCGTACAGGCCGGTGCGGCGGCGACGGCGCCCGGGAGTGCGACTGCGACCATTGTCGCGAGCAGGAGTCTATTCATCGGAAGAATCGTGGTTTCAGCAATACGGTACGAGTCGAGGCTATCCCCGTCGAAGATGCAGCTATGAACGTTCGCGTGGTCGCCTTCGCAAACGTGCGCGAGATCCTCGAAGGCTCGCCGCGCAGCCTCGATCTGCCGCTGGGCGCGTGTGCCGGCGAAGCTTGGAACGCCTTGGAGACGCTCTTCCCAGCGCTTTGCGCACATCGCAGCTCGGTGCGGATCGCCCGCAACGGACGGATCGTTTCCCTGGACGAGTCGCTGCGCGACGGTGACGAGCTCGCAATCCTTCCGCCGGTGGGCGGTGGATAGAGAACTTTTTTCGATCGTCCGCGGGCCCGTCGATCCGCGCTGTCTCGACCCTCTCGCGAGCGACGCGCAGGGGGGCATCGTTACGTTCTTGGGCGTGGTGCGCAATTGCAGCGACGACGGGCTCACGGTCGCCGGTCTCACGTACGAGGCATACGAAGCGCCGGCGTTGCGCGAATTCGAGACGATTGCAGACGAAGCGCGCGAGCGCTTCGGCGAGGTCCGGCTCTCAATCGTTCATGCCGTGGGAGAGCTCGACGTCGGAGCGGTGGCCGTCGCCGTTGCCGCCGCTGCGGAGCATCGCTCCGCGGCGTTCGACGCCTGCCGCTATGCGATCGACGAACTCAAACGGCGCGCCCCGATCTGGAAGAAGGAGCGCTACACCCGCGGCGACTCACGCTGGAAGAGCAATGAGTAAGGTCGAGCTCGTTCGCATCGAAGCTCAGCACAATCCCGTGGCTTTACTGTATTACGAACCCCGGCGTTCGCGCGGTGTGACGCTCGTCGCCGGACACGGCTACTCGTCCAGCAAACAGAACCTCGATTTTCTTTGTTCGTTTCTGGCTAGCCACGGGTTCGGCGCTTACAGTTTGGACTTTCCGGGGCACAAGCTTGGTTCGAGCGGCGGCGAGCTGCGCGGAGTCGACGATTGCATCGACGCGATGCGCAGCGTCGTCGGCTTTGCACGCGAACGTTCGCCCAGCCCAATATATACGATGGGGCACAGCATGGGCGGATTGACCGCGCTCTTCACGGCGGCCCTCGATCCGCAAATCGCGGGGACGATCGCCATCGCGACCGGGTACGGCCGTCCGACCTCCCTCGAGGCACTGCGCAAGGTCGGCGTGACGGATTTCCGCTCCTCGTACGTCGTCGGCGCAGTGCTTCCCGAGCTCGTCGCAGGGGTCGAACGCCGCTACGACGAGCTGCTTTCGCGCCTTGCGCGGCGGCCGGCGCTCTATATTGCCGCGAGTCGCGACGCAATGGTAAGCCCGCGCAGCGTTCGCGAGCTCTTCGATCGTGCGCCCGAACCCAAGACCTTGGAGACGATCGAGAGCGACCATACCTACGCGGCCGAGCACTCGCGTGCCGCGGTGCTGCAGTGGCTCGACGCTCGCCATCGGACCCCGTGAATTCGAGCGAACTGCGGCGCTACAGCCGTCACCTGCTCATTCCAGAGGTTGGCTTGCGCGGTCAAGAACGGCTGCGCGCGTCGCGCGTGCTCGTCGTGGGCGCCGGCGGCCTCGGTTCGCCCGCGCTGCAATATCTCGCCGCGGCCGGCGTCGGAACGATCGGCGTGATCGACGACGACTCCGTCGACGAGACGAACCTCCAGCGGCAGACGATTTTTTCGATGGCGGATTTGGGCCAGAAGAAAGCGGCGGTCGCGGCGCGGCGCCTGCACGGGCTCAATCCTGCGATTGCCATCGAGCCATTGCCGTTTGCACTCGACGAGCAAAACGCGCGCGAGATCGTCCGATGCTACGATGTCGTCCTCGACTGCACCGATCGCTTTGCGACCCGCTACCTGATCAACGACGCATGTTTCTTCGAGAAGAAGATCGACGTCTACGCGTCGATCTTTCGCTTCGAAGGACAGCTTAGCGTCCTATGCACCGGCGAGGGGCCGTGTTATCGCTGCCTCTTTCCCGAAGCGCCTCCCGCCGACGTGACACCGACCTGTGCCGAAGGCGGCGTGCTCGGCGCGCTCGCGGGCGTGATGGGGTCGTGGCAGGCCGCCGAGGCTTTAAAGGTCTTGCTCCGGATCGGCGAGCCGCTCGCCGGACGCATTCTGCTCGTCGATACGCTGCGCGCGCGGGTTCGCGAGCTGCGCTTCGATCGCGATCCCGCATGCGCGCTCTGCGGCAGCGCCGCGCGGATTCTCGACATCCTGGCTGCTCTGCCCGAGGCTGCCACCGACCGCACGATCGCCGAAGTCGACGCGAGCGCGCTCGGCGAGGCGCTCCGCGAGGCCACGCTGCTCGACGTGCGCGAGCCGCACGAAGCCGTGCTGGGTACGATAGACGGTGCCGTGTCTATTCCCGCATCCCAGCTGGAGGCGCGGATGTCGGAGCTCGATACCGCCGTGCGCTACATCGTTGCTTGCCGGGTCGGAGTGAAATCGCGGTGGGCGCTCCACCGTCTGCGCGAGGCCGGTTTCGGACGTTTGGCCCACTTGCGGGGAGGGTTGCTTGCATATGCCGCACGGCAAGACGACTTCGAGTTCTTTTAGCGATGCGCTATAAATCGTTCGGCAGGACCGGCGTCGAGCTTCCCACGATTGGACAAGGCACCTGGAACATGCCGCAGAGCGGTGCGGCCCGCAAGGAAGCGGTGCGCGCGCTGCGGCACGGCATCTCACTAGGGATGACGCACCTCGACACGGCCGAAATGTACGGAGCGGGCGCCGTGGAGGAATTGCTCGCCGAGGCGGTCGGCGGCATCGCGCGCGAGCGTCTGTTCGTCGCGAGCAAAGTCTTGCCGGAGAACGCCACCTATGAAGGAACCCTCAACGCGGCGCGGCGCAGCATTTCGCGGCTGCGTTGCGAGTACCTCGATCTCTATCTGCTTCACTGGCCAGGTTCGCATCCGCTGGAGGAGACGATGCGTGCGCTCGAGGACCTCGTCGAGCAAGGCACGGTGCGATTCGTCGGCGTCAGCAACTTCGACACCGACGAGATGCTTGCGGCGGCTTCCTACTTGCGCAAAGTGCCGCTGGCGTGCAATCAAGTGCTCTACCATCTTAACGAACGCGGAATCGAACATGGCCTGGTGGAAGCGGCGCGCCGCCGCGACATCGCGATCGTCGCGTACACGCCGTTCGGACGCGGGGCGTTTCTGCGAGAAGCTTGGCAACGTCGAGCGCTAACGGCCGTCGCGGAAAAGCACGGTGCGACCCCGCGCCAAGTCGCTCTCGCCTTCTTGACGCGAGAGGCCAACGTCTTTGCAATTCCGAAGGCGGCGAGCCTCGCCCACATCCAAGAGAATGCGAACGCGGCCTCGGTGAGGCTCGACGCCGACGATCTCGCGGCGATCGATCGCGCGTTTGCGCGCGGGTGCCCGGGTCCGCTGGCAACGCTGTGAACGAAACGATCAAGGACCTCGCGGTGCGCGGCGCGCTTGCGTTGGGCGCCGGCGCCGTTCGCGTGACGAGCGCGCGCGCCGACGAAGAGTCGCGGCGGCGAATGCAGGCTGCGTTCGAACGCGGAGATTTCCTCTGCTGGGGCTACGATGCCCGGTACGCGCGTCGCGCGACCGACCCGGGCGAACTTTGCCGCGGGGCCCGGAGCGTTATCTGCGTCGCGCTGCCGTACGCCGCGCCGGGCGCGCACAACCGCGAGCGCTTGCGAGGGCGCGTTTCGAACTATGCGTGGTCGGGCGATTACCATCGGCGTCTGCGCGGCCTGCTCTCGGAGGTCGCAGCCCAGATCGACGCGGCCGCGGGCGAACCGGTGACCGCAATCGCGTGCGATACCAAACCGCTGGCCGAACGGGCACTGGCGGCGCGGGGTGGGCTCGGATGGGTGGGAAAGCACACGAACCTCATCGTGCCTGCGCTCGGTTCGTTCGTCTTTCTCGGCGAGATCGTAACGACGCTCGAACTTCCGCCGGACGAGCCGCTGCGCAAGCACTGCGGTTCGTGCCGGCGCTGCATCGACGGGTGTCCGACTCAAGCGCTGCGCGGCGACTATACGATCGACGCGAATCGCTGCATATCGGATCTCACGCAGCGCACGGACTCGATCCCTCCAGCGATGCGGGCGTTGATCGGCGACTGGGTTTGGGGCTGCGATATCTGCCAGACGGTATGCCCGCCGACCCGCGAAGCCGGGAACACTGCCGGCCCGCAATGGCAACCGAGTGTCCCCGAAGCGGCGCAGCCCTCTCTCGTCGACCTCCTTCGCTTGCGCGGCTCGGCGTTCAAAAAACGATACCGCCCGACGGCGATGGGGTGGCGAGGAGGCGCCGTGCTTCGGCGCAACGCCGCCGTCGCGCTCGGCAATGCACTCGACCGCTCGACGGTTGGTCCACTGGTCGAGAGCCTTTCGGAGGACGCAAGTCCGATGGTGAGGGGTCACGCCGCCTGGGCTTTGGGAAGAATTGGGTCGCCGAGAGCGATCTCGGCATTACAGCGGCGGCTGGACGTGGAAAGAGAAGGAGAGGTTCGCGCGGAGATCGCGACTGCGCTGCGCCCCTTCCAGCCGCCCGAACGCTCGAGGAAAGCTACGACATGACAAATCGACTGACCGTTCTCCCGCTGCTGCTCGCCGCCGCCGTCACGCCGGCGCGGGGCGCTGCGGATTCGGGTTTGCTCGACCGCATGGCCGCGCTGAATCCGCACCTGCGCTCTTTTAGCGCGACGATGCACGCTCACGTCGCGATGAAATCGTTTCCGTTTTTATCCGCCGATCTCGTCGGCACGTACTATTACAAGCAGCCCGACAAAAACAAGGTCGTCTTCACGGGCGGCGTCCCGATGGTCGCAAAGCAGTTCGACAACCTCTACGCGCACATCGAACCGCCGGCGCGATGGCGAGACGTCTATTCCGTTACGATCGTGTCGGATAACGGGACGGCGACGCTCTTCCGGCTCGCGCCGCGCAAGCACGGCAACGTAGACCACATCGATGCGACCGTCGAGGATAGCACGGCGACGGTAACGACGATGCGCTGGAACTACACCAACGGCGGCTACGCGGAGATGAACAATCACTACGGAACGCAGGCTGGCAACGTCGTCGTCGAATCGCAGAACGGTCACGTGACCGAGCCCGGGTACGACGCGGACATCAACTCGACGATCGACGACTATAAGATCAATCCCACCCTTTCCGACGATCTCTTCTCGAGCCAATGACGAGCACGCTGGTCGATGGGTTTAGCCGGCCCATAACCTATCTGAGAGTCTCGGTTACCGACAAGTGCAACTTGCGGTGCGTCTACTGCATGCCGGAGTCGGGTCTCCCGTGGCTGCACCGCGACGAGATCCTGCGCTACGAAGAGATCGCGCAGATCGTTACGGCGGCAGCCTCAGTCGGAGTGCGCAGCATTCGTCTTACGGGTGGGGAGCCGCTCGTCCGCCGCGATCTCAGCCGCCTGGTGGAGGCAATCTCCGCGATAGCCGGGATCGACGACATCGCGCTTTCGACCAACGGCCTGCTGCTCAAGGAGCAGATCGCCGAGCTTGCGGCCGCGGGGCTGCGCCGCATCAATCTCTCGCTCGACACGCTGCGGCCCGAGCGCTTCGAAGCGATTGCGCGCCGCCCCGGGCTGAAGCTGGTGCTCGAAGGCCTCGATGCGGCAATCGAGGCCGGCTTGATGCCGGTGAAGATCAACTGCGTGGTGATGCGCGGGAGCAACGACGACGAAATCACGGAGTTCGCGAAGCTGACGCGCGACCGGCCGATCTTCGTTCGCTTCATCGAGGTCATGCCGGTGCACGAGAACGTTGGCCTGCAGCGCGACACCTACGTCTCCTCCACCGAAGTACTCGAGCGAGTCGCGGCTATCGACGAGTTGGTGCCGCACGTTGGACCGGCGGGCAACGGACCCGCGCGCTATTTCGCCTTCCCAGGTGCGCCCGGGGCAGTCGGGGTGATCAGCCCGCTTTCGCACGACTACTGCGACCGCTGCAATCGCGTCCGGCTGACGGCCGACGGACGTCTACGGCTCTGCCTCTTCGGCGATCACGCGCTCGACCTCCGAACCCCGCTTCGGGCCGGTGCGAGCGCGGAGGAACTTGCCGCTCTCATGCGTTCGGGAATGCTGATCAAGCCCGCGCGGCACCATCTGCGCCTCGGCGAGACATCCTCACGGATGCGGGCGTTTTCGGAGATCGGGGGCTAGGAGCGTGGGCATAATCCGACGGGCTCCCTCGGTGTGTCGTCACAATGGCCGGCGCCCAGCCGTTGCTCTCAAGTAGAGGAGGCCTCGTGAGTACGGGGATGAGAAGCGGTTTGGATGATTACGTCGCGGTTGGCCCCACGGCGATCGCGCAGGGCCGAGTCGAAGCGCTCGTCATCGAGCATCAGACGAAGCTGGCGCGATATCTTCGCCGCATGGTCGGGGACGCGGAGACGGCGTTAGATCTGTCGCAAGACGTCTTTCTCTCTGCCTACCGAATGCTCTGCGCGGATCCCGGCCGCGAGCTGCGCGTCGGTTGGCTCTATCGTGCGGCAACCAATGCAGCGATTTCGTTCATGCGGCGGCGAAAGATCCTGCACGTACTCTCGCTCGATCGCGACCTGGACGGCAGCTCTTGGCGGATCGACGAGCGAGGCGCGGCCTCCATCGACCTGCAAGCCGCGTTGGGACGATTGCCATCGGATCAGTCCGCGGCCTTATTGATGACGAGCTACGCCGGTTACTCCTCGGCGGAGGCGGCGCAGATTCTCGGCACGACCGCGGATGCGGTTCGCCAGCGGGTTTGTCGCGCGATGAAGACGTTGCGGCACGTAATGAACGAGGAACGGGACTCATGAGAATTGGAGCTGACTGCGGAGAAGCAGAGATCTTAGCTGGCGCGATTGCGCTGGGCGAGGCCGGAGACGCCGAACGGAACGCGTACCGCGAACATCTCTCGGTCTGCAGGCGCTGCCTCGTCTCGATCGGCGGCGAGCGCGAGATCGAGCGGGTAATGAACGTTATCGTCGAGGCTCGTACGCAAGAGCACTGGCAGCCTCAAGTGCGCGGCCTTTTCTCGCGTGCGAAAAGCCGTGGGCCGTTCCTACGCTGGAGCGCGGCGGCGCTGGCCGCATTGTTGGTCGTATTCGTCGCTCGTCAGGAGTATCAAAGCCATCCGGTGGTCGTGAACAGTGTCACGCCCGCCGCGCAGACCGGTGTCAATGCCGAACAAGAGGCGCGCGTCGTCGCCGCACTCGGCACCCAAACGGCTCCCAAGCGCGAGCATCGCGCAGAATCGTTGGCCTTTGGCGCCCGCGAGAACGGCGCGCAGACGATTACGGTCAAGGTAAGCTTTAACGCTGCGGGCAAGCCGACGCATTGCAAGGGCTCGCATCGCGCAAATAGCCAGAAGCTCGTCGCAACGCTCTGCAACATCGTGATGCGCGGGCGGTAGCCGGCAGCAACAGCCTCAAGCCGAGGGAAGCGACAGAACCACTCGAAAACGGCCGTCCATGGCGGAGCGGCCGTTTCTTTATTGTTTTTCGCACGATCTGCGGCTCGACGATCATGCCGGGCTGGCGGCCGCCGCTGCGCGGGGCGAAGTGCTGCCGGTCGTCGTCATCGACGACGCGTTGGAGCGGCGCATGCGTCTCTCGCCGTTGCGGGCGGCCTTTTTTTGCGGCGCGGCCGCGGCGCTCGCCGCCGAACTGCAAGATCGCGGCCGAACCTTGATCGTGCGCCGCGGCGCGCGCGCGAAGGTTCTTCCGTCGCTGGCTCGAGAGATCGGTGCGGAGGGGGCGGCCTGGTCATCCTCCTACGACGCCGCCGGCATCGAGCGCGACCGGCGCCTACAGTCGGCGCTGGAGGAAGCGGGCCTTTGCGCTCTGGTGGTGCATGATGCGCCGGCGATCGCGCCCGAAGAAAGCCTCTCGGCACAAGGCGCGCGCGGACAGGGCTATCGTGCGTTCGCCGCTTACCTCGATCGCTGGTCGTCGTTGGGCGTCGCCTCCTACGAGCATCCGCTCTTGCTCAGATTTGCCGCCTTCAAAGGCGACTCGGAGCCGCTGCCGAGGCCGAGCGACTTCGGCTCGGCGCACGAGGCGCCGGCCTCGGGGCCGCTGCGCGCGCGCCGGCGTTTCGAACGCTTTCTCTCCGAACGCGCCGGAGAGTACGCGACCGCGGGAAAAGTGCCGGCCGACGACGGGACTTCGGAGCTGGCCGCGCATCTTTCGTTCGGAACGATCTCCGCCCGCAGCATCGTGCGCGCCGTGCGCGAGCGCTTGGGCGATCCGTTCGCGGTTGCGCAGGAACGACTCTCGCTGAAGCTGTTTGCCCGCTCGCTCGCCCGACGCGATTTCTTTTTGCAGCTTTCCTGGTTTCATCCGCGGACTGACGGCGAAGCGCTGCAAGAGAAGATGCGCGGCTTTACGCCTTCGAAGGCTCATCCGGCGCTCGCCGCGTGGCGCGAGGGAAGGACCGGACATCCTCTCGTCGACGCGGGCATCCGGCAGCTTCGCGAGACCGGCTGGATGCATCCGCTGGTCCGCGCGGTCGCGGCCTCCTTTTTGTGCTTCGATCTGGGCGTCGATTGGCGCCTCGGGCGCGATTACTGGGACGAACTACTCATCGAGGACGACCCGGCTCTGGCGACGGGGAACTGGCAGTGGATCGCCGGGGTCGGCGCCGACATGGCGCAGTTCCCGCGAATTTATAACCCGGAGCGGCAGCGGCGGCGCTACGATCCGGCGGGCGTTTACGTGCGCCGCTGGATTCCCGAGCTGCGCCACCTTCCGGCCGCCGCGTGGCTCGGGCGGCCGGCGGATTCGAGCCAGCTATCGCTGTCGTTGTTCGACGGGAACTCGTACCCGGCGCCGGTCGTCGAGCACGAGTCTGCGGCGCGCGCCTTTCTGGAGCGTTATCGGGCGTTCGTATCGCCCTGAGGAAGGCGATCTTCGAGCCAACTCGTGACAATCGGTACGCGTACGTCGTCGCCGTTCCACGTCTTGATGCCGTAGTAGACGCTCGCGACTAAGAAGATCGGTGCGAGCAGCGGCACGAGAATCCAAGCGGAGAAGCCAACGAACGGAATCTGCCCGACGAGCGAAAGCAACGCCCAGAGGCCAAAGAACCCGGCGTTGAATCCGAGCGCCTGATATGCCTGTTTGCGAAGCTGCCGCGACTGTTTGCGATCGAGCAGCGAGACGAGCGCGAGCGGCCAGAGCGGGTATCCGAGGGAGACGAGCGCGCGGGATTCGACCGGGTCTCCGATTGTCGCCACCGTGGCGTTCCCTCGGACGCTGGCTGGCGCCGGTCGCGGGGGAACCGCGCCGGGGATCTGCTGGCGGGTCGCCGTGGCGGCGTCGACTTTAGCCGCGAGCCGGCAGCTCGGGCAGCCGCCGCGTTCGTCGCGGCAGGTCGCACAAATCCGCTTCCCGCATTCGATGCACGGCGCGATGGACGGTACGTTCGAGTGGAAATAGCAATCCATTTAGTTCCTGATATCCTCCACGGTCTTTCATTCCCACGTACCGGAGCACGCTGCGGGAGGTTTCACGGCGGCGTGGCCGCAAGAGCCTGAATTCGTGGTACCGGTAGTGTCGCAATTGAGCCGCCGCGAGATCCTGTACCGCCTGGCCCGCGAGGCGCGCCCCTACTACTCTCGGATCGCGGTTGCGATGGCCATGGGCGTCCTCGCCGGCGTTCTGTCGATCGCCCCGCCGCTCGCCTTTCGCATCATCATCAGTCAGGTGCTCGTACCCCCGGCGGGACACGCGCCCGACCTGCGGGCCCTTTACCTTGCCCTGGGCCTGACCTCGATCGCGCTCGTCCTGGCGAACGCGGCGATCTACGGCCAGACCTATCTCACCGCGTGGAGCGGCCAGCACTTGGTTGCGCGCTTGCGGGTGCGTCTCTTCGGGCGCCTCCTGAACCTACCGTTGCACGAGTTCGACAAATGGCGTCCCGGCGAGCTCATCGCGCGTTTTTCCACCGATCTGCAAATAATGATCGATGCGGTCAGCGTCTCGGTGCCGCAGCTGGTCGTAGCGCTGGCGACCTTTATTTCATCGTTTGCGACGATGATCTATCTCGATTGGCTGCTGACGCTCTCGCTCGTGCTCGTTGCGCCGATTGTCTCCTTTGCGGTGTCGAACTTTCAGCGACTGATCTCATCGAGCACGCACCTCGCGCAACGCCGCATCGCGGACCTTACCGCGACGCTCTCCGAGGTGCTCGGCGGTCAGCGGGTGGTCAAGTCTTTCGGGCGCGAGCAGTTCGAGGTCGCACGCTTCCGGCAGCGCAACGACGATTTTTTCGGCGCGTACATGAAATTGACGCAGTTCATCCAGACCCAGCCGCTGGTGATCTCCACGATCATGGTCGCCGCCGTCGTTGCAATCATGTGGCTGTCGGTGCGCGAGGTACTTGTCGGCAGACTCGACACCGGGCGCGTCTTCATGTATTGGGGGCTGTTGGTGAACCTAATGAACCCGATGAATCGGGTCGCGGCGTTCTTCGGAGACATCAGCAAGGCGATGGTCGGGGCGGGACGAGTCTTCGAACTGCTCGACCTTCCGATAGAGGTCGAAGACGCGCCGGACGCGGTCGCGCTATCCGCAGTCGATGGGCGAATCGATTACGCGGGAGTGACGTTTCGCTACCATCCCAACGAGCCGCCGGCCCTGCGGGACGTCGTCGCGCGCATCGAAGCCGGCGAGGTCGTTGCGCTGGTTGGCCCCTCGGGCGCCGGGAAGACGACGCTGGTCAATCTCGTACCTCGCTTCTATTCGCCACAAGAAGGCAGCGTGCGAATCGACGGTGTCGACGTCGCACACGCGAAGCTCTCCGATCTTCGCCGCGCGATCGCGATCGTGCCGCAGGACGTGCAGCTCTTCCGCGCCTCTGTCTTAGAGAATATCCGGTACGGCAGGCTCGAAGCGACCGACGACGAGGTGCGTGCCGCCGCCCGCGACGCGAACGTCGAAGAGTACGTCCGCAACTTCCCCGATGGCTATGCGACCGAGGTCGGGGAGCGCGGCGTTCGCCTTTCCGGCGGCCAGCGCCAGCGCATCGCAATCGCCCGGGCCGTGCTGCGCGATCCGCGCATCCTGATCCTCGACGAGGCCACGAGCGCGCTCGACAGTCACTCCGAAGCGATGATCGAAGAGGCCCTCGACCGGCTTCTGCCGGGGCGGACGACGCTGATCATCGCGCACCGCTTGTCGACGGTTCGGCGAGCCCACAAAGTGCTCTACCTCGAGGCCGGCCGCGTGGTCGAGATCGGCACACACGAGCAGCTGCTCGCCCGCGGCGGCGCCTACGCCCGCTTGCATGCGGCGCAGTTTGCGGCGGCCATGCCCCCTACGGCGTCTTAGGCGGCCTCCCGCTGCGGCGGCTTGCGCTGGTGAAGGGCGAAGCGGTTGCCGTCGGGATCGCTGGCGAAACAGGTCGTGCAGCCAGGAAATTCGTGCAGCTCGCTGACCTCCAGCCCCGCCGACTTCAAGCGTGAGCGAAGCGCGTCGATCTCGTCGACCTCGAACGCCGCGCCGTTCGAAGCGCCGGGTACGAAGCCTAAGCCCTCGCCGTTTCCGATTCCAAACGTCGCGTTCCCGACGTTGAATTCAACCCAGTGGTCACCGAACGTTTCGCCGACCTGGAGGCCGAGGACATCACGATAAAAGTCGCGGGCCCGCGGGACGTCCCGAACCGAGTAAGCGATGAAGGCAATTTCTTTGACCATGCGATCCTCCTAGAGGGCGTGCAGAATTCCGGATCGGCCGCCGCACTACCTGTCCTCGAACGGCGGCGGCGAAGGCACGCGCTGCCGCTCGCGCGAAGGCGCCGATTACGGAGGGTGTACATGCTGGTGCTGACCAGGAAATCCAATCAGTCCATTATGATCGGTAGCGAGATTCGCGTTACCGTCGTCGGCTTTGACGGCGATCAGGTCAAGATCGGAATCGAGGCGCCCCGCGACGTAGCGGTCCGACGATCCGAGATCTACGATCAACTTCACGAAAAAAACGATCCGGACGCTGCGGCCCAGAGTCCGGCGCCGGTAGGAAAAGGCTCCGCCGGGGCCGATACACCGTCGTGATGCCGACACAGACCGATGCCGACCTCGACGTCCTCGAGTCGCGAACGATCTATATTTTGCGTGAAGCCTTCTCGTGTGTTTCGCCGATTGCGATGCTTTGGTCGATCGGAAAGGACTCGACCGCGCTGCTCTGGATGGTCCGCAAAGCCTTCCTAGGCGAGGTCCCTTTCCCACTCGTACTGCTCGACACCGGGATGGAGTTTCCCGAAGTCTATGCGTTCCGCGATCGAATCGTTCGCGAGTGGCAGTTGCCGATCATCAACGAAGCGTGTCCGCCGGAGAGCACCGTCGACCAGACGCTGCCGCCGGCCGCTCGGCACGCGGCCCGCAAAACTGCGGGACTGCGCGGCCTTCTGGCCCGAGAAGGATACCGCGGAATCATTTTAGGGATTCGTCGCGACGAACAAGCGATACGCGCCAAGGAGCGCATTTTTAGTCCTCGTAACGCAGACGGTTCGTGGGATCCGCGAACGCAGCCGCCGGAGCTGTGGGACTTTTTCCCGTACGAAGTTCCCGATGGAGCGCACGTCCGTATTCATCCGCTCTTACACTGGACGGAGTTGGATATCTGGCGTTACACGCGACGCGAGGGAATTCCGTACGTACCGCTTTATTTGGCCAAAGACGGCATGCGTTACCGCTCTCTGGGTGAGAGCAACATTACGATTCCGATTCCGAGCAACGCGGACACGCTCGATGCGATTATTTCGGAGTTGGAAAAGACCCGCGAGCCGGAGCGCGCCGGCCGCACGATGGATAGCGAAAGCGAAGACGCTTTCGAACGCCTCCGCACAACGGGGTACATGTGAGACAAGTTCGGATAGTCATGGTTGGAGACGTCGACGCCGGTAAGTCGACGATCCTCGGACGGATGCTGGTCGATCTCGGCCAGGTAACGCCCGCAAAGCTCGAGGAGCTGCAGAACTCCAGCACCAAGCGCGGCGTGCCGATCGAGTACTCGTTCCTGCTCGACGCTTTCCAGCTCGAGCGCGATCAAGCGATCACCTTGGACATCTCGCGCATCTGGCTGCGCATGCCCGATCGCGACTACGTCTTCGTCGACGCGCCGGGGCACCGGGAGCTGATTCGAAACCTGCTTACCGGCGCTTCGGAGGTCGACGCAGCGATCATGGTCGTTGCCGTCGACGAGGGCATCACGCTGCAGACGCGCCGGCAGGCGCTCTTCCTGCAATGGTTTGGTTTCAAAGAGCTGCTGGTCGTGGTAAACAAACTCGACCTCGCCGACGAGCCCGAAACCGCGTTCGCGGCGCGCCGTGCGGAGATTCGCGCCTTCTTGGAGCAGCTCGGCATTACGCCGATCGAGATCATCCCGCTGGCCGCGCGCGACGGCGACAACATCGCGGTGGCCAGCCAGCGGTGGTCGTGGTGGAGGGGCCCGACGCTGCTCGAGTCGCTCGCTCAGCTTCATCCGTACACGGCGCCGGCCGGCGGCCCGCTGCGCTTCGTCGTGCAAGACGTTTATCGCCGCGACGGCAACCGGCTGATCGCGGGGCTTGTCGAGGCAGGTACGCTTCGCGCGGGCGAGCGCGTCGTCTTCTGGCCCCTTCAGACCGACGCGGTCGTCAGTGCGATCCATCGCTGGCCCGAAGAAGTCGACGAGGCGAAGGCCGGCGACGCGGTAGCGATCGCGCTCGACGAGCGGATCTTCGTCGACCGCGGCGCAGTGGCGAGTTATCCCGGCGACGGACCCGCACTCGGACACGCATTGCAGGCGACCGTCGTTTGGCTTGGCGGCGATCCGGTCATGCCCGGGGAGACCCTTCGCCTCCGCATCGGTACTCGCGAGATGCCGGTTACCCTCCAGCGTATCGACGAAGTGATCGATCCCGACACGCTCGCCGGCAAACCCGGCGAAGTTATTTCAAAGAGCGACGTCGCGGTGATCACGCTCGCGGCGCGGGAGTTGATCGCGGCCGACGATGATTTAGAGACGACCAGCATCGGACGCTTCGTTCTGCTGCACGAGACCAACGTCGTCGCGGGCGGCCGGGTGCGCTCGGTCATCGGACGTCCGCGCTCGGAGGGCGCGACCGACATCGTCGCGCAGACTTCCTCGGTGCAGCCGAATGAACGATTCTGGCGTAACGGCCACCGTGGCGGCGTTTTCTGGCTGACCGGGCTACCGAGCGCCGGTAAGTCGACCCTCGCCATGACGGCACAGCGAATGCTCTTCGATCGCGGCCGGCACGTCTACGTGCTGGACGGGGACACGCTGCGGACCTCGTTGAATGTTGACCTAGGTTTCTCGGAGGAGGACCGCTCCGAGAACGTCCGGCGAACGGCGGCCGTGGCCGCGGTGCTCGCCGATGGGGGGTTCGTGGTGATCTGCGCGCTGATCTCACCGTTTGCCGACGACCGTACCAAGGCGCGTGTCTCGTACCCAGGCGGCTTCCACGAAATCTACGTTTCCTGCGACCTGCAAACCGCCGAAGGCCGCGACGTCAAGGGTCACTACAAGCGGGCTCGCGCCGGCGAGATCGCGCGCTTCACCGGAATCTCTTCGCCGTATGAGGTTCCCGAGAATCCCGACCTAGCCGTCGACACGACGCGGCAGTCGATCCCCGAGTCGGCGGCGACGCTCATCGAGTATATCGAGGAGAAGACCAAGCCTTGAATTGGAGCTACGTGGTTGTCGGCTTCATCGTTGGAGCCTGCACAGCGTACAGCGGCGTCGGGGCGGGCGCCATCACGACACCGCTGCTCATCTTCCTCGGGGTTGGCACGGACAAGGCAATCGGTTCTGACCTGCTCTTCGCGCTCGGCACGCGGCTCGTGGCCATGATCGCCCACGTGCAGAAGCGGACGGTGCAGGTCTCCGTCCTTTGGAGGCTCTCGATCGGCGGCCTTCCGGGGGCGATCATCGGCGTCGCGCTGAGCGTTTGGCTGCACAAACATCTCGATATCAAGCAACTCGAACACACGTTGCGGCTCGCGGTCGCCGGCGCGCTGCTGATCTCCGCGGCCGGAATCATCTTCAACCGCAAGCTCGCCGGCGATTTTTCAGATACGGCCGCGAATAAGCTTCCCACCGTGCGGCTCGCACTTATCGGGTTCTTTGTTGGGATTACCGTCAGCATTACGTCGATCGGAGCTGGCTCGCTAACGCTTCCGCTGCTGCTGCTGGTTGCGCCGGTCGTCGCACTGCGCCGGCTCGTCGGAACGGACCTCGCCTTCGCCGTCGTCGTCCTCGTACCATCATTGCTCGGTCACTGGAAGATCGGGGACGTCAATCCGATGATCGCCGGCTCGTTACTGCTTGGCTCGATACCGGGCGTCTTCGTTGGATCGCACTTCGTGACGCGTCTGCCGGAGCGGTGGTTTCGCGGCGCGCTGGCATGCGTGCTCGTGATCGTCGCGCTC
The DNA here is from genome assembly GCA_036264815.1 of Candidatus Cybelea sp. Taxonomy (GTDB): domain Bacteria; phylum Vulcanimicrobiota; class Vulcanimicrobiia; order Vulcanimicrobiales; family Vulcanimicrobiaceae; genus Cybelea. The sequence continues at coordinate 5,338 of DATAQH010000064.1, read as the reverse complement.
TTCCTTTTGCCGATCGGCGCGCCGCACTCTTAGCAGACTAGGGACGCGGATTCTCGGGCTCTCGCTCCTTTGCGACGAGTTCGTTCGCGCGGAAGAGGCTCTGAAAGGTTCCCGCGTCGGTCCACCAACCTTCGAGAACGTCGTAGTGCAGATCGCCTTGCGCGATGTAACGATTGTGCACGTCGACGATCTCGAGTTCCCCGCGGTTCGAAGGCACCAGCGTGCGGATGAACTCGAAGACGCGGGCGTCGAACATGTAGATGCCGGTTACGGCGTAGGCGCTCTTCGGCTCGGCCGGCTTCTCCTCAATGGCGACAATCCGCTCTCCATCGAGCACCGGCACGCCGAAGCGACTGGGGTCGGAGACCGCCTTGAGCAGAATGCGCGCGCCGGAAGGCTGAGCGCGGAAGCGCTCCACGTACGGCGCGATGCTCTCCTGAATCAAATTGTCCCCAAGAACGACGACGATCCGTTCGCCCTCGGCGAAGTGCTCGGCGAGCCGGAGCGCGTCGGCGATGCCGCCCTCGCCTTCTTGATACGTGTAGTAGATGTCGTGCAGCCCGAACTCCGCGCCGTTTCCCAGCAAGCGAAGGAAATCGCCGGCGGAACTGCCCCCGGTAACGATCATGATGTCGCGAATGCCCGCCGAACAGAGCGTGTGCAGCGGGTAGTAGATCATCGGCCGGTCGTAGACCGGCAGCAGGTGCTTGTTCGTCACCTTCGTCAGCGGGCGCAGACGGCTGCCGAGGCCGCCGGCCAGGATCACGCCCTTCATGCGGGGGCGGCTTTCAACGGCCGCCACCACGCTTCGTTGCGCCGGTACCAGTCGATCGTTCGCGCGATGCCCTCGGCAAAGGGGACGCGCGGCCTCCATCCCAGCGAGTGCAGCGGCGAGCTGTCGAGTGCGTAGCGGCGATCGTGCCCGAGCCGGTCGGTGACGTGTTCGACGTTGCGCTCCATCGAGCGGCCGCAGCCCTCGACGAGCAGCCGCGTGAGCTCCATATTACTCAACGGAGTTCCCCCGCCCACGTTGTACGCGCTTCCCGTTTCGCCGCGCTCCAAGACGTCGAGAATGCCGCGCGCGTGATCGTCGACGTAGAGCCAATCGCGGATCTGTAAACCATCTCCGTAGACGGGAACGGGGCGGTCGTCGAGGAGGTTGGTAATAAAGAGCGGCACGATCTTTTCAGGAAATTGATTCGGCCCGTAGGTGTTGCTGCCGCGGGTGATGACGACGGGCGACGAGTACGTTGTGTAATAGGCCAGGGCGAGCAGATCGCCCGCCGCTTTGCTGGCCGCGTATGGGCTGCGGGGACGCAGCGGATCGCTTTCGCGCGACGCACCTTCGGGAACGTGCCCGTAGACTTCGTCGGTCGAGACCTGCAGCATGCGCGACACGTTTTGCGCGCGGAGGGCCTCCAGGAGAACGTGCGTCCCAAGGGCGTCGGTGCGGACGAAGGCTCGTGCGTCTACGATCGAACGGTCGACGTGCGTCTCGGCGGCGAAGTTCACCAGCGCCTCCGCGCCGGAGCCGATCGCCTCGCGTACCGCCGCGGGGTCGCAGATATCTCCCTTGATGAAACGATATCGCGGATCGCCCTGCACGTCTTTTAAGTTTGCGGGATTCGCGGCATAGGTCATCGCATCGAGATTGACGACCTCGACGTTTGGACGTTCGCGCAGCACGAGGCGAACGAAGTGGGATCCAATGAAGCCCAAGCCTCCGGTGACAACCCAGCGCATTGCGCGCGGCATTCGGTGCTCCGCCGAAAAACCTTAGGCGTCTCCTGGGGACTGGGCGGCGACGAGCTCGGCGAGCTGGCGGCGCGAAGTCAGGTCGAAACGGTCGAATATTGCGGCGATGTGGGTTTCGACGGTGCGCTCGCTAATGAAGAGGCGCGCCCCGATTTCGCGATTGCCCAGGCCGCCGGCCGCCAGTTGCGCGACCTCGACCTCGCGCGGCGTGAGGCGGTCGCCTGCGGCGCGGTGGCGCGCCCGCCGCCGAGCAGAATCCAACTCGCGGAGCTGTCGACGATAACCATGTCTCAGGTAAATTTCTCGCGCTTGTGCGTGACGGCCCGCGACCTCCAGCGCGGCGGCCTGCTCCCAGGGCCAGCCAATTGCCTGGAATTCCTTCGCGGCTCGCAAGGCGGACGACTTGGCGAGGGCAGACTGGCGCTGCCGGCGGGCAACGCGTGCGTCGAAGAGTGCGAGGTGCGCTCGCGCCGACAAATGCGCCTCGTCGCCGGCCGCCAGCGCGAGCAGTGCGCGAGCTTTTTCGCGCTCGGTGCGGCTCTCGCCGGCGCCCGCCTGATCGATCAGCCACAGCGACAGATCTGCCGACGAGATGGCGGCAATCGCCCGCGTCCGCAGGGTCTGCGCTTCGCTCGTGCGTCCGATCGAATCGAGATGGGCGGCCAGCGCCCCCGATAAGAATCCGATGTTTTGTGTCTCGCCGGATTCGAACGCGATCGCGACCGCGCCGTCGATTGCGCCTCGGCCGAGCGGAAGCTCTTCGTCGAGGAGATAGGCGAGCCTGATCTCCATCACCACTTGCGCCGTTTGCGTGATCGCCATTTCAGAGAGCGTTTGCCGTCCGCGCGCGTGCACGCGCCGCGCCGAACCGATATCCCCGCTCATGAGGCACGCCGACGCCAGTCCTTGGTTCGCAAAGATGCCGATTTTGCCGAACTCGTCGATCGGGAGGAGCTCGACGGATTCGTGGTAGGCGCCCAGCGCGCGCTCCGTATAACCGGTCGCCAGCGCCCGGCTGGCGTAGTTGCTCAATGCCCACGTGAGCTGTTCGGGATCGCCGTCTTCGCGCGCGATCGATACCGCGCGTTCGTAATCCTCGAACGCGGGCCTCAAACGTGCGGTCGTTGCCCGCACGACCGCGCGCACCATGTGAAAGTCGCGGCGTTGCGAGGACGGCGGCCGGCCGGGTAAGCATTCCGCTCGGTGCAGCTGCGCGTCGGCCTCCTCCAAACGGCCTTGCAGAGCTGCGAAGTGCGCGATCGTCACGTATGCGTCGAACGCGATCGCGCCGCGTCCGTCACAGAGCTGCAGCGAGCGGGTAATCGCCCGCGATGCGTCGCTCGGGCGCGCGTACTCGAAGTACCGCCGCGCCAGCCGTGCGCAGAGCGACGCCGCTTTGCGCCGATCGCCCCGCGCCTCGTAGGCATCGACGGAGCGCTCGAGATAGAGGCACGCTTGGGCCAGATTGCCGCCGATCGAGAGCGCGCGAGAGTATTTCTCGTAGAGCGCTGCGACGTCCGCGCCAGGCTCTGCGCGCAAGCTTATTGCCCGATCGTATGCGTCTTGCGCGTCGCGATGCGCGTTGCGCGCTGCCGCGTGATCTCCAGCCAGCTCGTAGGCGCGGGTTGCGCGCTCGCTTTCGCCCGCGGCGCTCCAGTGAAAGGCGATCTGTCCGGCATCTGCGGGCGGTTGCGCCCGCTCCAAGAGGACGGCCAGTTCGCGATGGATGGTTTGTCGCTGCGCTTGCAGCAGTTCGCGATAGAGGACTTCGCGCGTCAGCGCGTGTCGAAACGCAAAGAGCCCGCTGCCTTCTGTCTCGCGTACGAGCTGAAGGTCGCGCGCCCCAACGAGCGCGGCCGCAACGGCGCGCTCGCTGCACTTCGCGAGCTCGGCGAGCACCGCGGGTGCGAACGTTTGGCCGATAACCGAGGCTTGCATCAAGATATCTCTTTCGGCGCGAGGGAGGCGCTCGACACGCGCGAGGATTCCCGCACGAATGCTCAACGGCACCGCGTCGAAGGGCGCCGGCCCATCGAGCGCCAGCGCGCTGCTGACGAGCTCCTCGGCGAAGTAGGGTTTGCCCTCGGCGAGCGCGCTGATACGTTCGACCTGCTGCGAACGCTGCGGTGACTCGAGCGGCAAAAGCAGTGCGACCAGACGTTGCATCTCCTCGCGGCCGAGGGGATCTACGTTGACGCGGCGGCCCCCGCTTCGCAAAAGCTTGTTGAGCGCGTCGAACCGCGCGTGGTCGCGTTCGAGATTCTCGGAGCGCACGGTAGCGATCGCAAGGACCGATGCGTTTTCGAGTTTACGCGCGAAAAAAGCGAGAAACTCCAGCGTGGCAAAGTCCGCCCAGTGCAGGTCGTCAAGCAGGACGACGTTGGGAACCGGCGTCGAGGCGAGCGCGGCGGCTGCCGCAACGAAGGCGCGATATCGCTTCGCCTCCGAGGCTCCTCCGCTCGCGGAGAGTTCCTCTGCGCTCTCAAACGGCGGCGGCAGTTCCAGGGCGGAAAAGACCTCGCGCAACGGTGCGAACGGGGGGCAAAGACCATCGACGCACGTGCCGAGCGCGACGCGGGTGCCGCGGGTCGCGGTCCGCGCGGCGAACTCGTCGAGCAGCCGCGTCTTTCCAACGCCTGCCTCACCCCACAACAAAAGGAAGCTCGCGCGACCGTCGTCGCGGACTCGCCGGTACGCCTCCTCGAGCTCGGCGAGCACGGACTCTCGACCGACGAGCGGGCTCCGAGCTCGGGCGGCATTTCCTCCGTACACGCCCCGATGCACGACTTCAGTAGCTTCCGTATTCTGGTGGAGAAAAACTCTCAACGGGGGAAACCACTTTGAGTACGACGACCGTCCCACTCGATCCGGAGAAGCTTCACGCGGCGGTGCTACGTTTTCTCGGCGACGTCGGCAGCGCGATAAGCGCGGTCGCGGTTATTACCGGCGACCGCTTAGGGCTCTACAAAGCGCTTGCGGCGAACGGGCCGCAAACCTCAGAAGACCTGGCCGAGGCCACGAAAACGCACGAGCGTTACGTCCGGGAATGGCTGGCAAACCAGGCCGCATCCGGCTACATCACCTACGATGCCGGCACGAAGCGCTTCTCACTGCCCGCAGAGCACGTTCCGGTACTCGCCGACGACGACAGCGAGGTGAACATGTGCGGCCTCTTTGCGATGGCGCAGCCGCTCTTCGCCGACGAACCGGCAATCACCGACGCGTTTCGGAGCGGAAGGGGTGTCGGCTGGCACGAGCACGACGCGCGCCTGTACGGCCTGACGAATCGTATCTTTCGCAACGGCTACGCCGCGCATTTAGTCGCCGACTGGATCCCGGCGCTCGAAGGAGTCGAGGCGAAGCTGCGGCTCGGCGCGACCGTCGCCGACCTCGGCTGCGGGTACGGAAGCTCCACGATCCTGATGGCCGAGGCCTACCGGATGTCCCGGTTCGTCGGCTACGACTACCACGCCGCTTCGATCGAGGCCGCCCGCGAGGCCGCCAAGCGGGCCGGCGCGGCGGACCGGGTCAGCTTCGAGGTCGGAACCGCCGAGACGATGCCGAAGGGGCGGTTCGACCTGAT
>DATAQH010000056.1:0-1653 GCA_036264815.1 Candidatus Cybelea sp. | reverse complement strand
CATCGGTGCATCGATCGACCCGGGGCCAAACCGCTCAGATAGCGCGTCGGCCACTGCGTCAGTAATCTCGTCGAGGCGGTCTGGGGCATGGGTCTCGATGTGGGTTCGTATAATACTACCATGACACATGGATGTTGCAGCTTCCTTTGGAGATCTTGTGCGGTAACGTTCGGGCAGTTTCCCGACGGTGACCGAATCGAAGCCCGTCGCAGCAAGATCTGAGCAAACCAGTTCCGTATCGTGATAGGCGGGCGGAATTAGGGACGCCGGATCTCGTGATAAGACGCGACCTACGACTTCGGACGCAGTGTATTGGAGAGCGACCTCCTCTCTTCGATCCCAGACGATGAACAGGAACCGACCACCAGGTTTCAGCACGCGGAGCGCCTCGCGAAAGGAAGTTTGTTTATCGCTGAAGAACATCACGCCGAACTGACACACGATGCAATCAAAGGTGCCTTCATCAAAAGGCAGCGTGAGTGCGTTAGCCGTCTGCCACCGGATGCGTCCCATCCCCGCATGCGTTTGAGCGCGGTCCAGCATTGGCTGATTGAGGTCAGTGGCGGTGATATTTACCTTCTCCGGCAGGGTGCGCACCAACGCACGTGTGACAACGCCTGTTCCGGCTGCAAGTTCGAGCACATTGCCCGACGTCAGCGCCTTCAGGCGGTCAGCGAGAAGCCGAGCATATGGTTCGAAAAGCACGGGGACCAACAGCCGGTCATAGTACCCCGGAAACGAGCCGACATAGGGGCGAGCAGCGTCTGAAACCCAGTCCTCCTTGCCCGACTAGGCCTTCGCCCGCAGTCTAGCCGGTCGTTCTCGCCAAGGCGATCGGTTCGCTACACCTTAGCACTCCGCAACGCGGGCGAGAGCAGCATCGTTCACGACTGAGAAACCGCGTAATCTCTTTATGGATCCCTAGCGCAACGGGAGGGAAGCATGCCCGACTACGACTACATCATCATCGGCGCCGGCTCCGCCGGCTGTGTGCTCGCTAACAGGCTCACCGAAGATCCCAGCGCACAAGTTTTGCTGCTGGAGGCCGGGCCGGTTGACGATTCGATGTGGATTGACATCCCCGTCGGCTTCACGAAACTCCTCAACAACCCTCGCTACAATTGGCGGTTTGCTACCGAGCCGGAACCGAACCTCAACGGCCGCTCGGTCCCGATCCCGCGCGGCAAGACCCTCGGCGGCTCGAGCTCGATTAACGGCATGGTGTACGTCCGCGGCAATCCGCTCGACTACAACACCTGGTCGCAGTTCGGCAACCGTAACTGGTCGTACGATGCGATACTGCCATACTTCAAAAAATCCGAGCATTACGAACCGGGCGGCGGGGACGCGCGGGGACGCGGCGGCCCGCTCAACGTCGCCGCGCTGCGCGAGTACCCCGAGATTTGCGACGCCTTTATCGAGGCCGCTGTCGCCGAGGGGTTCCCACGCAATCCTGACTACAACAGCGGTAACCAGGACGGTTTCGGGTATTACCAGGCGACGCAGAAGAACGGCCGGCGTTGGTCGACGGCCCGCGCCTTTCTCGATCCAGCGCGCCGACGCTCCAACCTGCGCATTGAGACGGAGGCTCTTGCGACACGCATCTTATTCGACGGCAAGCGCGCCGTCGGTGTCGCCTACCTCCAGCGCGGC
>DATAQH010000047.1:0-2299 GCA_036264815.1 Candidatus Cybelea sp. | reverse complement strand
AGAGGGCATCCCGATGAGGACCGTCTGACCGAGCGCCGCAGCCGGATGCGGAAGGCGCGAGGCAGACGATAGAAGGGCGACATGGATGTCGCCCGACGAATGTGTCCGAGTTGGGATGCCCTCTCACCGCGACAATTAGATACTCCACCTCCACGCATTCCACGCTTCATTGACCGGATTTGGTGCAAATCCGTGGAAGTCGACGCTTATCGCCTCCTGTTGGCGTTGCCACCAGAAGAAGAGAATCGGATTGTCGATTGCGAGCAGATGTTCGATCCTCGAGTACGCGACGGTGCGCATCGCCTGATCGTAGTGGGAGAGCGCCATCGCTTGCGCGGCGTCCATCGCGGCGCTGCAGTAGCGCGGATCGTTGTAACCGTGCGGTGGAAAGTTGTTGCAGGTCAGCTCCGACGAGTTGTCGGGATCGATGCCGGAGTACCAGGAGTAGAGGAGCATGTCGAATTTGCCGCCGTGCTGGATGCCGCCCATTCCCTGCGGCGCGTACAGAATGTCGAATGGGTAGTACTTGACCTCGAGCGAGATCCCAATCTTCCGCAGCGCGGCTTGAATCAAAATAGCCTCGGAACGATGCGTCGCACTCGCGTTGTCCGTGACGAAGAGCAGTTCGAGCGGCTGCCCGTTCCTGCGCACCACGCCATCGGGTCCCGCGACCCAGCCGGCCTCCGCGAGCAGACGTTTTGCTGCCGCCAGATCGTACGGCACCGACTTCACGTTTGGATCGAACGCCCAAATCCAGTTCGGCAGATCCTCGGTCGCAACCGTCGTCTGCCCGTACGTCAATCGCTGCGTGAGCGACACTTTGTCGATGGCGGCGGCGATCGCGCGGCGCACTCGCGCGTCGGCGAGAACGGAGTGCGACATATTGAACTCGACGCCTTCGAATCCATTGACGTTGACCCAGACGATTTTGGAATCGGTGAGGGTCCGCAGCGTCAGGTAGGTCTGGATCGAGGGCTGGAAGATGTAGTCGATCGCGTGCGTGCGCAGCAGGTTGATCGCCGAATCTTCGTTGGGAACGAAGTCGATGACGACTTGCTCCAGAGCGGGTTTCCCTTGAAAGAAGCCGGGGTTTGCTCCTAGCTCGATCCGGTCGCCGCGCCGCCAGGCGACGAACCGAAAGGGCCCGTCGCTCACCGTGGGCGCGGCATTGAACGGAATCCGATTGATATCCCGATAGCGCGCCAGAACGTGTGCGGGCACCACGTCGTACGGCTGGTCGCTTTCGGCGAAAAACGTGTTAACGAAGGGCGAAAAGCGCTTTTTGAGGTGCACGGTGACGGTGTGCGTGTCGGGCGCGCCGATCGACGCAACGTCGTCGTACCCGTGGCGCGAGACGACGTTGTTGTTCGGGTTTTCTATCGCGTTCCAGCTAAACCTGACGTCGTTAGCCGTTACCGGAACGCCATCGCTCCAGCGCGCGTTGCGGCGAAGATGGTAGGTGATCGTTAGTCCGTCGGCGCTGACGCCGCCGTTGGCCTGCGTGGGGACTGCCGCCGCCAGCATCGGCACCGGATTGCCGCGCGGGTCGGCCGAGAGCAGCGGCTCGAACATCAGTCGCTCGACGAAGCCCTCTCCGGTCGTACCGAAGAGCAGCGGATTGAGCGTTTTGGGCTCCTCCGGCAGGGCGATGCGCAGCACGCCGGCGCGCGTCAAGGAGTGCCGGCCACCGGAAAGACTGCTGCTTTTGACACAGCCCGAGAGCGCGCAACTCAGAACGAGCAGCATTGCGCCGGCCCCCTTCATTCGTTCCCACTACGGTGACGAGGCGGAGGCTTCCCGCGGGGCGAAGGCCATTTGTAAGCCCATGGATTATCGCACTTACGCCTCGCCGTTCTCGTGGAGATACGGGCGCGCGGAGCTTCGTTCGCTCTTCTCCGAAGAGACGCGCCGGCGTCTGTGGCGCGCGGTCTGGGTCGCGCTCGCCGAGGCCCAAGCCTCGCAGGGCCTTATCGCGCAGACCGAACTCGACGATCTGCGGGCGCATGCCGGCGAGATCGATATCGACGCGGCGCTGGCGATCGAACGCGAGATCCACCACGATTTGATGGCCGAGATCCGCGTCTTCGCATCGCAGGCAACGCAGGGCGGCGGAAAGCTCCACCTCGGGGCGACCTCGATGGACATCGAGGATACGGTCGAGACCTATCGACTTCGTCTCGCGCTGTCGTACATCGGCGCGAGCCTTCGCGAGCTGCTGGCGGCCTTTGCCTCGAAGATCCGCGAAACGGCCGAGCTGGTCTGCATGGCCTTCACCCATCTGCAGCCGGCCGAACCGACG
>DATAQH010000046.1:0-11178 GCA_036264815.1 Candidatus Cybelea sp. | reverse complement strand
AGTAAGCCCGCGCCGGCCGCGGGTGCAATCCGCAGCTTCAAAAGGCCGGCAGCGACGGGCGCGGCAAGGGCTTGGGCGTCTGAAATGTCGAGGGAGGCAGGCTCTCGGGGAAGCGATATTCGCCCCAAACAATTCGCTCGCGCGCGAGCTTCGTTCCAATCAGCGCGCTGGCACTCGCCGCGACGGGGAGCCAATACTTTCCGAACGAAGCGAACTCTATCTCTCCATCGCCCGCGACGCCCGTACCAGCACTGTGAAAGCGCACGGCACGCGGGAGGTAGTTCGCGCCGTCGATCGTCAGCCGGTCGATCGACACGCTTCCGCCGCGATGCAGCGGGGTCGCTTCGTAAACGTAGTCGAGGTGGTGCCCGTCCTTCGACGTTCCGAGGAAGAGCAGCTCGTAGGCACTCGCGCTGGGTGCGAAACGTCCGACGGTATAACGCTCTTCGCGCTGCGAAAAGCGCACGGCTTTGTGGCGCAGCGCGATGCCGTCGACCGCCAGGGTCTCGTCGCGCACGCTCGTTCCGCTTCGATAGATGCGGTGGCGCTGCTCGATGTTGCTCGGTCCAACTTGGGAAACGGTGTACGAGTAGACGACGACCTTCGGCGAGACGACGCGCGTCAGCGCAAGCGCGTAGCGCTGCAGAACGTAGGCGGAGTCGAGCTCTCCGCCGCCGGCGCCGCTCGCGCCGAGCAACGCCGCTGCCGCCAGCATCGCCAGACGCGCAGAGAAATTCACGTCAAAACGGCGTCACGAATCGCGCGCAGCGCTGCCTCCGCCCCCGCCGGATTGCTTCCGCCGCCTTGCGCGACGCCGGCCTGACCTCCGCCTTTCCCCGCGACCAACGGAGCCGCGAGCTTCACGAGGTTGCCGGAGTGCACGCCCTCGCCGATGAGATCGTCGCTCGTGCTAACGAGCAGGCTAACGCTGCCGTCGTCCACGCCCGCCAGCGCCACGACGCCGCTGCGCAGCTTGCTGCGAATCGCGTTGCCAAGCTGCCGCAGCGCCTCGCCGCCCGCCTCGGGAACGATCGCACCCACGAAGGCGCGGTCGCCCTTGCGCTCGGCCCGCTCGACGTAGTGCTCGGCTTGCGACGAAGCAATGCGCGCGCGGAGCTGCCCAAGCGATGTCTGCAGATCGCGCACGTCACGCTGCATTCGCTCGACGCGTTCGTTCAGCTCGTCCGGTGCGGCCGACATCGCCGACGAAAGCGTCGCGATCAAGTCGCCCTGTTTGGCGACGTGATCTTCGGCGGCGGCAGAGACGCACGACTCGATTCGGCGTATGCCGCTGCCGATCGAAGATTCGGAGAGGATGACGAACATGCCGAGCTCTCCGGTCGAATGCGAGTGCGTGCCCCCGCAAAACTCCAGCGACGGACCAGCCTGCACGACGCGGATTGTGTCGCCGTACTTCTCGCCGGCCATCCAAACCGCACCCGTCTCCTTCGCCTCGTCGAGCGGCAGAACGCGAGTAACGAGGTGCGCGTCGTCGCGGATCATCTCGTTGACGCGGCGAGCGACCGCGCGCCGCTGCTCCGCCGTCAGCGCGCCTTTCGGCCAGCGAAAATCGAAACGCATACGGTCGATTCCCACCCACGAGCCGGCTTGGTTCACCTCGTCGCCGAGCACGTCTTTGAGAGCGCGCTGCAAGAGGTGCGCCGAGGTATGGTGCCGGCGAATCTCACGGCGCCAGTCATCGGAGACGCGAGCGGTAACCGCATCACCGAGCGACATCTCGCCCTCGACGACTCTTCCCGAGTGCGCGATCGCTTCGCCCATGTACTGCGTGTCGGCGACGTCGAAGCGCGCGCCCTCGCGTACGATCGTTCCGCGATCTCCGATCTGGCCGCCGCGTTCGGCATAGAAAGAGGTTCGATCGAGAACGAGCGTTCCTTCCTCGCCGCTTTTCAGTGAGGGTACCGGCTTACCATCCTTGAGCACGGCGGCGATTTCGCCGCCGATTTCTAGCCCCTCGTCGTACCCGGTAAAGGAGCTGCGCAGCGCGGGCAAGTCGGCCAGTGCGACGACCTCGCGCTTTGCCGCCGCGTCCCGGCGCGCGCGCTGGCGCTGTTCCTCCATCAGACGGTCGAAGCCGACGGTGTCGACGGCGGCGCCGCGTTCGCCGGCGATTTCGCGCGTGAGCTCGAGCGGAAAACCATACGTATCGTGCAGCAAAAACGCCTCGTCGCCGGCGACCACGCCTTGGCGCTTCGCGATTGCATCGTCGATGACGCGTTCGAGCATGGCGACGCCGCGCTCGAGAGTACGATCGAATATCTGCTCTTCGTTCCGTATCGCATCGCCGATTCGCGACGCGCTCTCTCGCAGCTCGGGATAGCCTGGCTCGAGCGATCGGATCGCCGCCGGCACGAGTTGCGCAAAAAAGCCTTCCGGATAGCCGAGCAGCTTTCCGTTGCGTACCGCGCGGCGAATCAAGAAACGGAGCACGAAGCCGCGATCGGTGTTCGACGGGTAGACGCCGTCGTTGATCAGGAAGGTCGCCGCGCGCAGGTGATCGGCAACGATGTTCTGGCGAGCCTTCTGCTCCCGTTCGTCGAGCGTCGTGCGGCCGATCGGCGGCTGAGCGGCGACCAAATCCGTGAAGAGATCCGTTTGATACATCGACGCGAAGCCGTTGCAGATCGCGAGCATCCGTTCGAGCCCCGCCCCGGTGTCGATCGCCTTGCGCGGCAGATCCTCCAACTCGCCGTCAGATGTCCGGTTATACTGCTGAAAGACGACGTTCCACAGCTCGACGTACCGGTTCCCGAGATTGGGTCCGATGTCGGCGGGACCACTCGCGTACTCGGCGCCGGTATCGTAGAAAATCTCGGTGCACGGGCCGCATGGCCCGCTCGCACCCATCGTCCAGAAATTCTCTTCATCGAAGCGAGTGACTCGGGACGGGTCGAGCCCGGCTTCGTCGACCCAGATGCGAGCGGCTTCATCGTCCCCGGTATGCACGGTAACGTAGAGCTTAGCCGGATCGAGACCCATCACGCCGGTCACGAACTCCCAGGCCCAGCGGATCGCGTCGTGCTTGTAGTAATCGCCGAAGCTGAAGTTGCCGAGCATCTCCAGAAAAGTGCCGTGCCGTCCGGTCCGGCCGACGCTTTCGATATCGCTCTTCGCGCCCGCAACGCGCAGGCAGCGTTGAACCGTTACGACCCGCGGCGCGGGCGCGGGCTGTTCGCCGAGGAAGACCGGGACGAACTGCTCCATCCCGGCGATCGTGAAGAGCGTCGTCGACATTTCGTGCGGAACGAGGGTCGCGGGCCGAAGCAGCTTGTGCTGCTTGCCCACGAAGAAGTCGATCCACGCCTGTCTCAGCTCCTGGCTCTTCATTCGATTGGCATTATACCAGGCGCACGTCGAGCCTCATGCAGGAAGTGGCGGATCGCCTGCGGCCGGCGTCCGGAGCTACTCGGCCAGGACGGCGCGCAGCTTCTCCAGGGCCTTGGCCTGGAGACGCGAGACGTGCATCTGCGACACGTTCAGCCGTTTGGCGATCTCCGTCTGCGAGACCGATTCGTAAAATCGCAAGTAGATGATGACGCGCTCGCGCCCCGTGAGCACGACAAACGCGCGCTCGAGGTTCGCCCGGTCCTCGAGGAGCTCGAGCCGGGCGTCGGTCACTCCTACCGTGTCGGCAAGCGTCTGCGACTTTTTGTCGGCGTCTCCGGAGACCTCGCTATCGAGCGAGAGAAGGTTGTAGGCCTGTCCGAGCTCTTGCGCTTCGAGGATCTCGTCTTCGCCGGCATTGAGATGTTCGGCGAGTTCGGCGACGGTTGGGCTGCGGCCGAGCGCGATCGCGAGCTTATCGCTTGCCCGGTTGACGGCGAGGTTGAGCTCTTGCAGGCGGCGAGGCACTTTGACGGCCCAGCCTTTGTCGCGAAAATACCGCTTGATCTCGCCGACGATGGTCGGAGTCGCATAGGTCGTAAACTCCACGCCTCGGTCGAGATCGAATCGATCGATCGCCTTGAGCAGGCCGACGGTGCCGACTTGAACCAGGTCGTCGAGCGGCTCGCCGCGATTGGCGAACTTTACGGCCAAGAAGCGCACCAAGTTGAGGTGGACGACGACCAGCTCGTCGCGCACCCGTTCGTACTCCGGGTTTGGCGCCTCGGGTGAATCGTCATGCCGCCGGCGCAACTCGATGAAGCCGGCAAAAAGCGCACGCGTTCTCTCGCGGTCGCGGCGTGCATCGTCGCGTTCGAACACTAGGTAGCGGAAGCCACCCTTTTGACCATCAGCAAATCCGTTCCCATCTGCGCGCTGACGTCGTAACTGACCTCGTCCATCAGCGTGCGGATCAAGAAGATTCCGAGCCCCGCAATGCGCGCCTCGTCGAAGTTCATGTTCGGCGCCTCGGCAAGGTGCACGCCGTGACGACCGCTGTCGCGCACCCGGATTCGTAGCGAATCGGAGAGCGCTTCGCAGGTTAAATCGATGAACTCGCCGTGCCCTTCGTGCTGAATTACGGCGGTGCACGCCTCGGCGACGGCAAGCTTCACGTCCTCGATCTCTTCGATCGAGAAGCGCAGACGGTTGGCGACGGTCGCGGCGGCCAGGCGCGCCAAGGCGACCCATTCCGGCCGGGAAGGGACGCGCAGCTCGACGAGCTCCGGTTGCACGTGTTCGACCGCGGGATTCACGCCAACGCCTTCATTGCGGCATCCTCGCTCTCGAAGATGCCGAAGATCTTTACCAGACCGGTGATGTCGAAAATCTTCTTTATCTGGGGATTGGTGCAGACGAGGTTGACGGAACCACCGTGCTCGCGAACGCGCTTGAGGCCGCCGATAAGCACGCCGAGCCCAGTCGAATCGATGTATCGAACCTTTTCCAAATTGATGACGAGGTAATAGACGCCTCGGTCGATGAGCTCGCCGATCGCGTCTTTGACCTTTGGTGACGTGTAGACGTCAATTTCGCCGCTCAGGTCGACGACGTAACAGTCGCCCGGCGCCTCGCGCACGTTCACCTTGATGTCCAAGTCTTTATCCCTCGGCTTTCCGCTGAAGCTCGTCGCGGGTCTCTTGCGCGGCATTCTGGCCTTCGGCCACGGCCGCGTCGATGTTCGAACGCGCGCTTTCGACGACTTGGCGCCCGCGCTCGTAGAGGTCGGAGACATTTGACTGCCAGACCGAGGTGACGCCCGTAACCTTCTCCCGCAAATCGTCCGTGGCGTCCATCGCAAAATCTCCCGCTTCTCGCGCCTTACCGGCGATCCGGTCGCGAGCCTCTTCTTGCGTGACGATCACCGCTGCTGCCGCACCGGCGACCGCACCGATGAGAAGACCAGCGAGGAAACCTCCCCCGCCATTGCCCTTGCTCATGATTTAATTACTCCCTAGCAGTTGACTCTTTTCCCGTAACCAAGCGTCGTAAACCGGCCGTTATTCCGGTGACGGCGGCGCCGACGTTCACGATCGCGGGTGAGACCGCGCTCTTGGTGAGATCGGCCGCGCGCGAGAGGGTCTCTGCCGTCTCCCCGAGCGACTTGGTGACTTCGTCAACGTGGACCAGCGTGTTTGCGACCGGAACGCCGACGTTCTCGAGCTGCCGATCTACCTCGTCGAGCGTCGTTCGCAGCCGCGTCAGCGTCTTCGCCAGCGCAAGGCATGCGACCAAGATGCCTATGCCGACCAGCAGGGCTCCCACCCCGACGAGAACGTCGAGGATGAACCCGCCATACTGCGTCCCGTTCAAAGCTTCTGCCTCCAAAGGCGCGCGCGATTCGTTTCGAGTCTACCCATACCCCTCGAAGGGCAACACAAACGCCCGGCGCTCGCGAAGCCGAATAAGCAGCGAGGGTATGGCGGCAACGACCCGGTCGATCTCGCCGGCGGTCGTCGTTGTTCCTAACGAGAAGCGAATCCCGCTGAGGCCCTGGGTCCCAGGATACATTGCGGCAAGGACGTGGCTGGGCTCGAGCGTCCCCGAGGTGCAGGCGCTCCCTGCAGAGACCGCGACTCCAGCCAGATCGAGGGCGATGAGCAGATCGCCTGCCTCCACCCCCTCGAAGCTCATGTTGGAAAGGTTCGCGAGCCGCGGTGCACCGGCGCCGTTGACGCTTACACCGGGTGCCGCGGCCTTTACTCCGCTCTCAAGGCGGTCGCGCAACGCGACGGCACGGGCGACGGTGCGCGCGCGCTCGGCGGCAGCCAGCTCGAGCGCGAGTGCCAAACCGGCAATGCCTGCAATGTTCTCGGTGCCGGCACGGCGGCCGGCCTCTTGGCCTCCCCCGAGCATCAGCGGATGCAGCGGCACGCCTTCTCGGACGTAGAGCACTCCCACCCCTTCGGGCCCCCCGAACTTGTGAGCAGAAAGCGAGAGCATATCCACCCCGAGCTCGACGACGTCGATCGGCAGCCAGGCCGGAGCCGCAACGGCGTCTGTGTGGAGCAAGACTCGGTGGGTCCGGGCAATCTCAGCCAGCGCGGGGATCGGCTGCACGGTCCCTACCTCATTGTTTGCATACATCACCGACGCGCAGACCGGCTGCGAACCGAGAGTCCGCTCGAACTCTTGGGGATCGACCCTTCCATTCGAGTCGACGGGAATCGGGCCGCCGGCGGCCGAGCGTTCGCGCAGCCGCTCGAGAGCGGCCCGAACGGAGTGATGTTCGACCGCCGAAGCGACGACGCGCGCGCCCGGCGCGGCGGCCTGCACTACTCCGAGTATCGCCAGGTTATTCGACTCGGTTCCGCCGGAAGTAAAGACGACTTCGGTACGTTTCGCGCCGAGTATCCGGGCAACGCGATCCCGCGCGTCGTCGAGCGCGGCGCGCGCGAGACGCCCCTCGAAATGTAACGAACTGGCATTGAAACCGAAGCGGAGCGACGTTTCCGTCATGACGTTCGCGACCTCGGAGCGCAACGGCGTGGTGCCGGCGTGATCGAGGTAAATTCGTTCCGAATTCACAGGTCGCTCCCAGAGTGATGCTCTAGTATCGGGTTGTGCGAAGCTCCAACGCACACTCCGAGAAGTAGCAACGGGAAACTGGCGGTTCGAGAATCACTCGAACCGCCTCTTTTTTGCGGGGGTGCGCGCGGCAACGTCCGCTTCTGCTCCTTGCTTCCCCGGAGCGTAGTACTGGCGGCCACGCAAGTTCGGCGGCAAATTTTCGGTAACGACGTCGTAATCGTCGTGTGCGTAATGATATCCCGAACCGTAACCTAATTCTCGCATAAGGCGCGTCGGTGCGTTGCGCAGATGCAGCGGCACTCCCTCGTTGCGAGTCTCCAGCACGTCGGCCATCGCCGCACCGTAGCTGCGCCCGATGCTGTTGCTTTTCGGCGCAGTTGCGAGATAGAGCGTCGCATGCGCGAGGGCGAAGAAGCCTTCGGGCATACCGACGAAGTGCACCGCCTGTTGCGCGGCGACCGCAATCTGCAGCCCTGTCGAATCGGCGAGCCCGACGTCTTCCGAGGCTAAGATCACGAGCCTGCGAGCGATGAAGAGCGGATCCTCCCCGCCGTCGATTAGCCGGGCGAGCCAGTACAGCGCCGCATCAGCATCGCTCGCCCGAACCGACTTGATCAGTGCGCTGACCGTGTCGTAGTGCATGTCGCCCGCGCGATCGTACCGTCCTTGGCGGCGCTGCATTGCCTCGCGAACGACGCTGACATCGATCCGCCCGCTGTCTTCGAGCGCCGACGCGCCCGCGAGTTCGAGCGCATTGAGCGCAGCGCGTGCGTCGCCGTTCGCAAAACCGATCAGAAGCGCGCGCGCTTCGTCGTCGAGCGTCAGCTGCTTGCGGCCCAATCCGCGCTCGGTATCGCGCAGCGCGCGGTCGACGATCTCGCCGACGTCTGCATCGGAGAGCGGCTCGAGTACGAACACGCGCGCGCGAGAGAGCAGCGCAGAGTTCACTTCGAACGACGGATTCTCGGTCGTCGCGCCGATGAGGGTTACGGTTCCGTCCTCGACGGCGGGCAGCACTGCATCCTGCTGCGCTTTGTTGAACCGATGGATCTCATCGATGAAAAGAATCGTCGCTTTCCCGGAACGCCGGCGTATCTTTGCCTCGCTGACGACGCGGCGCAGATCGCTCACCCCCGCATTGACTGCCGAGATTCGCTCGAAGTACGCGCCGGTACGCGCGGCGACGACCTCGGCCAGCGTCGTTTTACCGCTTCCGGGTGGTCCCCAAAGGATCATCGACGGCACCGTGTCGCGTTCGATGACCTTCCGCAGCGTGCGCCCAGGTCCCAACAGCGCCGCCTGCCCGACGAACTCGTCGAGCGTTTGCGGCCGCATGCGCGCCGCTAGCGGCGCCGCAAGCGACGGAAAATCGAAGAGCATACCTCGCCTATGGCGAGGCGCTCGGTGCGGTCACCGGAGCGCCGGGCTGGACCACCGGTTGGGTCAGCGCGTTCTTTGGAATCTTTAAGGGTTTGGGAGTCGCGAGCTTGCGATGAAACTCCCCGGGGAACTGCATAGTGACGTCGCCGAGCGCGTGCGCATCGCCGCTAACGGTGTTGTAGAGAACCTTCTGGGCGTTCATGCTTCTCGATCCGGAGACGATGTGCACCGCGCCCTCCAGAAGCAGGCTGTGCGCGCTGTCGTCGAGCGTTCCATTATCCGCCGTGACGACCGTATCGGCTTGAACGTAGCGAACGTTGCCGATCGCCTTGTAGATCTTGGCAGCGCCGTCGATCTGCGCCTTATCGGCCGTTAACGTCGACGG
Source organism: Candidatus Cybelea sp. (assembly GCA_036264815.1). Lineage (GTDB taxonomy): Bacteria > Vulcanimicrobiota > Vulcanimicrobiia > Vulcanimicrobiales > Vulcanimicrobiaceae > Cybelea. The sequence continues at coordinate 2,477 of DATAQH010000046.1, read as the reverse complement.
ACTCGACGGCGCCGCCGAGGCCGGCGTTTCACCGGTGAGGCTGCCGGCGCTCCCTTGCGAGTCGTGCATGATGACGTGTCCGTTGAGGAAGAGTACCTGCTTTTTATAGTTGCCGTTGGCGCTGTCGGCGGTGACGTCGCCGCCGGCCCGCGTCATCACGACCTTCGCCGGCGTATTGAAGTCGCCGGTCTTGAAGTTCGCGTTGAGCGAGTTCGCCTTCACGGTCCAAACGCCGAGATCGAAGGAAGCGGGCGGTGGCCCGCCCTTCGCGGCCTTACCGACGCCCGGAACGCGTTTGGGCACCGGCGTTGCCCCGGGAGGGGGCGCCGGACGGATCACTGCGGGCGGAGGCGCCGCCTGGGCGAGCGGTCCGAGCATGGTCAGCGCGCCGATGACGGCGGCGAGGATGCGAATCATTGTGTCTGCGTACGTACCTTTACCGTAGGGCGCTCGATGGGTCCGAGGAGTTCGGCCAGACGCACCTGTGAGAGCGCGCCTTCCCGAAGCAGCCGCGGATGCGTACCGGAGAGATCGATGATCGTGGATTCGACGCCGTACCGGACCGGACCGTGCTCGACGAGCAGATCGGCCGGCGCGAGCATCGAGCGTTCTCGGTCCCCGAGATACGGCCGGCCGTTACGCGCAACAGCGGTGGTGCCGGCGATCGGGCCGCACCGTTCGAGCAATGCTCGGGCGAACGGATCGTCGGGCACGCGGAACGCGAGAGTGTCGAGTCCGGCGGCGAGCTCGTCGCTGACGAAGGCCGGCTTGCTGATCAAGACGATAACGGGACCGGGAAGCAGCCGCTTCGCAAACTGCGCCGCCAGCGGATCTGCGGCCGCGTACTCGAGGAATTCTTGAACCGAGGCGACGTGCATCGTCAGCGGGCGGTGGTCGGGTCGGCCTTTGGCGGCGTAGACGCGATCGATAGCGGCCGAATCGTAGGGGTCGCAGCCGATCAGGTAACTCGTATCGTTGGGGAAAATGACGGTCTCGCCCGCGAAGACCGCTCGCGCGACCTCCTCGACAACATCGTCGAATCCGGCTGCGGCTGCATCGATGATGCGCCCCCAACGCTCCGGCGGCATATCCTCATCATTCCACGATGAGCCGGGGGTTAGCTGTGCCACCTCGCGTACGCCGGCGGCCTCCTAAACGCGCACTCTGGCGCCCGTACCGATCGCGACGCACGAGAGCGGGTCGTCGGCGACGATCGCCGGGACGCCGGTTACCTCAGAGAGCAGCTTATCGAAGCCGCGCAGCAGCGCACCGCCGCCGGTCAAAATGATGCCGCGGTCGATGATGTCGGCGGAGAGCTCCGGAGGCGTTTTTTCCAGGACGGACTTGACCGCCTCAACGATCGCGCCCACGGGCTCGGAGAGCGCCTCGCGAATTTCTTCGCTCGTGATCTTCACCGTTTTGGGCAGCCCGTTGATTAGATCGCGCCCGCGAATCTCCATCGCGAGCTCCTGCTCCAACTTGTACGCCGAGCCCAGCTTGATCTTGATCTCTTCGGCGGTTCGCTCGCCAATCATCAGGTTGTAGACGCGCCGGATGTAGCGAACGATCGCTTCGTCCATTTTGTTCCCGGCGACGCGCAGCGACTGCGAGACGACGATGCCGCCCAGGGAGATCACGGCGACGTCGCTCGTTCCTCCGCCGATGTCGACGACCATGCTGCCGGAAGGGCCGTCGATCGGCAGGCCGGCACCGACGGCGGCCGCCATCGGTTCCTCGATGATGTCGACGTCGCGCGCGCCGGCAAGCTTCGCGGCATCCTTTACCGCGCGCTCTTCGACGCTCGTAATCTCCGCGGGCACGCAGATCGTGACGTGCGGCTTCGGTTTGACGATCGCCGACCACCACGAGCGATCTTTCATCACCTTCTTGATGAAGTACGAGAGCATCGCTTCGGTCACTTCGAAATCCGCGATTACGCCGTCGCGAAGCGGACGAATCGCCGCGATGTGCGCCGGCGTCTTACCGAGCATCTGCCGTGCCTCTTCACCAACCGACAAGACCCTGCCGGTGTTCATATCCTTCGCCACGACCGAAGGCTCGCGCAAGACGATGCCCTTTCCCTTGACGAATACGAGCACGTTGGCCGTACCGAGGTCGATGCCGATGTCCAAAAACTTAACTCCTGCTTACGTAACCGGTAAAACCTGCGAACCTAACCCGCCGAGACTCGCGGATACTCGCTCGTCTCAAAGAATCCCGCGGGTTCCACGAGCGGCGTCACGCCGCTGCTGCGCTGCACTTGTCCGCCGAGGTCGGAGAGCATCTCTTCGAGGCGTTCGTAGCCCCGGTCGATGTACTCGAGTCCGATAATCTCCGTCTCACCAGCGGCGGCAAGACCAGCAACGACCAGACCGGCGCCGGCGCGGATATCGGGCGCCTCCACCGGTGCGCCGGAGAGCTGCTTGGGACCTTTGATGACCGCCGCGTTGCTTTCCATCGTCACCTTGACGTCGGCG